>JASFPU010000125.1:0-7703 GCA_050115855.1 Holophagae bacterium | reverse complement strand
CCGGCGGTTGATCTCCCGAAGCTCGTCAATACGAGCGAGGTTGTCCGGCGACGAGATCAGTGCGAGCACCATCGGTCGATCCAACGTGGTGCGACCGACCTCTCGAACCTCGACGCGTGGTGAGGCCTCCGCGGCCCGGTGGAGGTAGTCGACCAGCTGCGAGTAGTCGATGAGCTTGCCGTCGTCGCCGGGTGTGAAGCCGAACACGTCGGACGGCACCGGCACAACCGGGTCCGGCCGGTCTTGGGCCGAGGCCAGGCCAGCCGAACAAAGAAGCAGGGCAACGAGCGACAGTCTCAGAATCCGCTGGTGCATGACAGGACCTCCATCCTCGAGGTGCATTGTACGCCGCCGTGTCAGTACCCGTTCCCGATCCCGATCCCGATCCCGAGAGCTGCAGCCCCGATCGATCGGGTCGACCCCAACGCGGTCGCTCAGTTCAAGGTCAGGGACGGTGGGCCCAGGCCCACCCTACGTCGGACACAAGGATCGGAGCTCTCCGGGTGTCACCGGGTGCGCCTCGTGGTTCGGTGCGACTCCACGGATAAAGAGCACCTCGCCGCCGCCGCCGCCGTCAGCGGCGGGGATCACGACCCGTCGACGGGCTCGTCGGCGACCGGTAACGACGCCGCCATCTGCAGGAGCTCGAGCTCCTGGCGGTACGCGTCGGCAAGCAGTCGCGTCAGCCTGGGGTCGTCGGGCAAGCGTTCGAGCTCCTCCGAGATGGCGTTGATCTGGGCCTCGATGACCTCGAGGTTCTCGGACACGGTAGTGTGCGCCCCCTCCGGCAACCGGTCGCGCCGGGCGTCGAGCACCGAGAGCAGCTCCGCCCGCGCTGCTTCGAACTCCTTCTCGTCGGAGCCGAGGACGACCAACGCCGCCCTGGCGGCCAGCCCCACCCTCGAGGGTAACGGCACGGACGAGCCGTCGTTGTCGACCTCATCGGGTGCGAGTACCACCGCGACGACGAGCGCCGCCACGACCACCAGCCCGGCGACGATCGTGACCGGAACCCACCACGCGCCCCCGCCCTGCCGCGGCCCGCGTCCGACGTGCTGGAGATCCATCACCCTCCCATCCTGTCAGATGCCGCCCGACTCGGGAAGGTTGTCCGATGTTCCCGGCTCGGGCCGGCCGTCGCTATGACGCAGCCTCCTCCTGCGCGAGCCGCGCCGCCGCCGCGCGCCCGTTGTCGAGCATGATGGCGATCGGACGGGTCCGCTCGCTCGCCTCGAGGATGATCTTGATCACCATGGTCAGCGGCACCGACAAAAGCATACCGACAGAGCCCAGGACCCAGCCCCAGAAGACCAGTGACAGGAACACCACCAGCGTCGACAGGCCGAGGGTCCGGCCCATCACGTTGGGCTCGATGATGTTGCCGAACAGCACGTTGATCACCAGGAAGCCGGCGGCGACCGCGATCGCCGAGCCCGGGCCGAGCTGGACCAGGGCGAGCAGCACCGCCGGAACCGCCGCGATGAGGGAGCCGATGGTCGGGATGAAGTTGAGCAGAAACGCCAAGAAGCCCCACACCAGGGCGAAGTCCAGCCCGACGATCCACGTCAACGCCGTCACCAACAGGCCGGTCGCCAGGCTGATGACGGTCTTGACCGCCAGGTACCGCTGGATCTGCTCGGCCGCCAGCGTCAGCTGCTCTGCGGTATCCGACTCGGCGCCGAAGGCGACCCGGAGCTTGGTCTGGAACCAGACCCCTTCGAGCAGCATGAAGACGACGATCAGAGCGATCATCAGCGTGTTCGACACCAGCGCCGCGAGGCCTTTGAGCCCGGTTCCGACCCAGCTCATGATCGAACCCGGATTGAGGTTGTTCCTCAGGTCGGCCTCCTCGACGTCCAGGTGAAAACGGCGCAGCGTGTCGGGGATCGACCCGACCAGGCTGTCGATCCCTTCCTGGTACTGCGGGATGGTCGCGACAAACCGGTTGACCGAGTTCCCGAGCACGATGCCGACCACGGTCAACACGCCGAGCATCACGATCACGACCAGCAGCACGGCGACAGCCGACGGCACGCGCCGACGCTGCAGCCAGGCGACACCGGGCGCGGCGACGAGCGCCAGAAACAGGGCCAACATGAAGGGCACCACCAACGCCTGAGCGGCACGCAGCCCGGCGATCACGATCACCGCTGAGGCCAGGGCGACCAGCGCGAGCGGAAACCGGGACCGCCGTGCGCGTTGATTCACGAACGCCTCCCGCGGGCCGTCACTCGAAGCTCGCATCCGGGACCTCGATCCCGTACACGTACCTGTCGAACCACGAGTGGTAGTCCGTGCCACCGAGCGCCGAGGCGAACTGGACAATGTCCTCGGTGATCACCTTCATGCCCGGCTTCTTGGCCGCCTGCGTGGTCAGGAAGTACAGCATCTTCTTGAAGTTGGCGTCGCCCATGTCCTGCCGCAAGGCGTGCAGCACATACGGCCCCTTACCGTACAGCAGCTGGGTGTAGCAGCGCGAGTGGATGGAGTCGCCGTTGAGCGCCGACGCACCGTAGATGCTGGCGTACTCGCTGCACTCGTCGACGTCGGTCTGCCACTCACGGAACTGAACCTTGGCCTTGCGCGTGTCCTTGGCGACCTCGGTCATGAACATGAAGGAGAGGTACTCGGCGAACGACTCGGAGATCCAGTTGTCATACGTCGTGCCCCAGCTGATCAGGTTGCCGAACCACTGGTGCGCGATCTCGTGCGCGTAGCGACTGTTCTGGCCCTTCGAGGCGTACCGCTTGATGATCGTGTTGAGATCGCTCGAGTCGCCGCTGAGCGGACTCAGACCCTCCGAGGTGATCTCGACCAGGCCGGCCGGGGCCTGCCAGAAGAAGTGGCGGTAGTACGGGATCTCGACCACCTCGAGCTCGTGGTAGGGAAACGGCTCCATGCCGTTCGAGTAATAGTCGAGGATCGCCAGACCGTTGCGGATCAGGTTCTTGGCGCCCCGTTTCTTCGCCGTCGCATAGGAGAAGATCCGGATGGCGTACGCCTCCTGAGACTTCTCACTGACGACGAACTTACCGACGATGACGAACGGGAAGGCAACCGGCCGCTCCTCCATCGACTCGACGCAGTTGAGCCCGTCCTCGGTCCACCGCCGAACCGTCCGCCCACAGGCCGCGGGGATGAACGGCTCCGCGACCTTGACCACCGAGTGGAATGTGGCCGCGGTGTCATAGATCGGCAGCTGCGGGAGGTACGCCATGTTGCCCAATACCAGGTACGAGTCACCGCTGAAGTTCTTGAGAAGCCCGCCCTCGGCGTCGACGGTCAGAGTGGTCGAGCCACCCGGCGGCAGCGGCTCCGGCAGGTGGACCAACAGCTCGTTGTACTTGTGCGAGAACTCGACCTCCCGATCACTGTCGTCGGTCACCCGGTTGACGGTGATCGCGACCTCCTGGTCGTCCCAGGGACGGTACCGCTCGGATCGGCCGTTGAGCAGCGAGAACGCGAAGGTCTGCACCGGCTCGCTTCCGGCCCTGATCGTCGTGGTGGTCATCTCGGTGGCGTTCACGTTGTCGAGAGACACCAGCTCGAGGTCGATCGCGGTCTGCACGAGCCGCTGCTCGGGCCGGCTCGTGACGTCGACACCCGCCGGCTGATCGACGAGGACATCGACCCAGTAGTAGGATCCGCCGACGCCGGACGCCTTCCGCAGCCCGCCGTAGATTTCGTGGCGGCTGCCGACCGGATCGAAGATGAAGACCGCGTCGTCGTTGCCGTCCCAGAGAATGGCGACGACCACCGGTTGATCGGGGGGATCGAGGACGAGCGGTGCGAGCATGTGATCGATGCCCGAGTACCTGGTGTGTCCCCACCGTTCGACCGAACGGTCTAGGGTGGCGGCGAGCCGCGTGCTGGTCGCATCCTCGCCGGAGAACAGCCCGTCCGGCACGCGGTTGGTAAAGAACACACCGCTCGACACCTCGGTGCGAAACACCCCGTTTTCAGTATTCTTGGCTCGGCCCTCGCCCTTCAGGGTCGTCATGTTGGCCTGGTAGAACGGGCCCGGCTCGATGCGGATCTCGACCGCTGCGTGGCCTTTGAACGCGAAACCGACGGTGTGCTCGGCGCCGAGCACACCCTCGACCTCGGCGTCCATGGTGAACCCCGCATGTCCGTAGCTGAACTCGAACGCCTCGACGTCGTGCGCATTGCCGGCCATCGTCGGCGTCGACAGCGCGGTCATCGCGGTTGCCAGCTCCATCTCCGCGGCCGCGCCGTGCGTCCCGGCCACAATCACGATCACGACAACCCACGCGGCAGCGAACTGCATCGTGCGTGAGATCTTCATCTTGACGAGAGTACGCTGGACCGATGCGTCGATCAAACCGCCGGCCGCCGACGGATCAGAACAGCGTGTAGATGAACGGCGCCGCCGCCGAACCGGACAGCACGATGAGCAGTGCGACCAGCAGCAGCACGACGATGATCGGAGTCAACCACCACTTCTTGTTGTGCAGCAGGAAGTCGACGAACTCGGCGATCAGGCCCTGTTGAGGGGCGTCGGCCTCGTGCTCGAAATCGCGTCGGGATGTCGGATCGTCGGCCATGGCACACCTCAAAACTGGCGGAAGTACCGCTTTGGGCCGGACCGGTCCGGCGGTCGGGGGACCCAGCGGCTGGATCCTGATCGGGACCGGCCCCGCGTCATCGGATCATACCCGAACAGGCGCATGGCGAGCCCGATCGGCGTCAGCACCAGGTAGAAGACCAGCGCAAGAACGACGTGCGACACGACGAACCCGATCGGCCACGCGAGGGCCGACATACCGACGAAGACCAGCCGCATGAACCCCGGTACCAGCCAGCCGACCAGCGGCACGATGACCGCCGCGACCCACAGCGCGGCCGCCGCCGCGTGCGCCCCCAACTTGAACCAGGCGACGGCACCGAACAGCGCCACGAAGCCGAGCCAGATCCAACCGAACTGAGTGAGCTGCTTCGGGCTCGGGTGCCGGTTGATGCTGATGAGGCTCACACCGGCACCTCAGTCGAGCTCGAAGCGCGACAGGTAGCTGTCGCGATCGATGTCGCCGGTCGGCTGCTCGTGCTTGAGCAGCAGGTGATCTTCGAGCACGAGCACGTCCATGTCCGTGCCCATGAAACAGGTGTAGGCATCCTCCGGGGTGCAGACGATGGGCTCGCCGCGAATGTTGAACGAGGTATTGATCAGGACCGGACAGCCGGTGCGTTCGAAAAACCGTGTCATCAGCCGGTGCAGCCGCGGGTGGCGCTCGCGGTCGACCGTCTGGACCCGCGCCGAGCTGTCGACGTGGGTCACCGCCGGAATGGTCGAGCGCGGGACCTTGAGCTTTTCCAGGCCCTCGGCCTCGCCGTGGTCCACCGGCAGCCGAACGGCGTCGGCGACCGGCGACACGATCAGCATGTATGGACTGTCTGAACCGCCGGCGAGGTCGAAGTACCCGGCGGCGTGCTCGACGAGTACGATCGGCGCGAACGGCCGGAACGACTCGCGGAACTTGATCTTGAGGTTCATCACCGACTGCATCGAGCGGCTCCGGGCGTCGCCGATGATCGACCGGCAGCCGAGCGCACGCGGGCCGAACTCCATGCGGCCCTGGAACAGCCCAACGACCTTCTCGTCCTCGATCAGGGCGGCGATCCGGTCGTCGAGCTCGTCGGGGCTGTCGAACCGGTGGGCGACCGCGCCCCGGGCACCGATCAGCGAGGCGATCTCGTCGGCACCGTAGCTCGGACCGAGCAGCGACCCGTGCTGACCGTCCGGCCGCCGCGGCGTCCGGTCGTTACCGAGCAGCTGGTGCCAGATGAACAGCGCGACGCCGAGGGCGCCGCCGGCGTCCCCGGCTGCGGGTTGAATCCAGATCTCGTCGAACGGGCCGTCGCGCAGAATCCGGCCGTTCCCGACACAGTTGAGCGCCACTCCGCCCGCGAGACAGGCTCTGGTCAGTCCGGTCCGCTCGTGCACGTGGCGAGCCATCCGCAGCATGACCTCCTCGGTCACCGTCTGGATCGACGCCGCCAGGTCCATCTCGCGCTGGGTCAGCGGCGACTCGGGCCGCCGCGGCGGGCCGCCGAACAGCCGGTCGAATCGGCGCGAGGTCATGGTCAGGCCCTGGCAGTAGTTGAAGTACTCGAGGTCGAGCCGGAACGAGCCGTCGTCACCGAGGTCGATCAGCCGGTCCAGAATCAGGTCGGCGTACCTGGGCTCACCGTACGGCGCGAGCCCCATGAGCTTGTACTCGCCCGAGTTGACCTTGAAGCCGGTGAAGTAAGTGAAGGCCGAGTAGAGCAGACCGAGGCTGTGGGGAAACCGCAGCTCGTGGCTGAGCTCGATCTCGCGGCCCCGCCCGACGCCGAAGCTCGCGGTCGCCCACTCCCCCACCCCGTCGATGGTCAGAATCGCCGCCTCGTCGAACGGCGACGGGTAGAACGCGGACGCGGCGTGTGACTCGTGGTGCTCGGCGAACACGATGCGCCGGGTGTAGCCGTCGTCGAGCTCGCGCCGGATCTCGCGCGGCAGGTGGAGCTTCTGGTTGAGCCACAGAGGCATCGCCTTGAGGAACGACCGGAAGCCCGCCGGGGCGAACGCCAGGTAGGTCTCGAGCAGCCGCTCGAACTTCAGGAACGGCTTGTCGTAAAAGCCGACGAAATCCAGGTCGCCGGGGTCGAGGCCGGCCTCGCCCAGGCACCACGCGATCGCGGCGGACGGGAAGCGGTGGTCGTGCTTGACCCTGGTGAAGCGCTCCTCCTGCGCCGCCGCGACGATCTTGCCGTCGACGACCACCGCGGCCGCCGAGTCGTGGTAGTAGGCGGAGATGCCGAGGATCGCCGTCACGCGTCAGCTCGACGGGGTGCCGAGGTGGCTCAGCAGCTCGGTGCGCTTGGCCTTCATGAGAGCCTCGGACCTGGCCTCGAGCACCATTCTCAGGTAGGGCTCGGTGTTCGACGGACGGACGTTGAACCACCAGTCGTGGAACTGGACGGTGATTCCGTCCAGGTCGTCGATCTGGCCGTCGGCGTAGCTCTCGGCCAGGTGGCGGATCATCCCCTGCTTGTCCTCGACCTTGAAGTTGATCTCGCCGGTCGAGAAGTAGCGCTTGAGCGGAGCGATGAGCTCGGACAGGGGGCGGCCGGTCTCACGCAGGTGGTTGAGGACCTCGATGACCGTCCCGATCGACGAGTCGGCGGTCGAGTTCCAGCGGTAGTAGAAGTGGCCGGCGAGCTCGCCGCCGAACGGCGAGTCGTGCCGACGCATGGTCGCCTTGATGAAGGAGTGGCCGACCCGCTCGCGCACCGCGACGCCACCTGCCTCCTCGATCGCCTCCTTGGTCGCCCACGACGAGCGCAGGTCGTAGACGATCGCGGCACCGGGGTTGTCGCGCAGGAAGCGCGGGGCGAGCAGCCCGGTGATCATATCGGCGGAGATCGCGTTGCCCCGCTCATCGATGATCATCGCGCGGTCGGCGTCCCCGTCGAAGGCGACGCCGAGGTCGCAGCCACCGGCCTTGACGGCGTTCTCGACGTCAACCAGATTCTCCGACTTGAGCGGGTTCGCCTCGTGGTTGGGAAAGGTTCCGTCGAGCTCGAAGTACAGCGGCATCACGTCGATGTTGAGGCGATTCAGGATCGGCTCGTACAGCGTGCCCATGCCGTTTGCGGCGTCGGCGGCGAGCGTGAGCCTCGGCTCGGTCGCGGCGACCCGGCCC
>JASFPU010000124.1:0-7711 GCA_050115855.1 Holophagae bacterium | reverse complement strand
CAGGTCACGGTGATCTCCCAGGCCGCGACCCTGTCACCGATCGAGATCGAGCAGCTCGTGACCTACCCGATCGAGCAGTCCGTGGCCGGCCTGCCGCACTCGACCGAGGTTCGGTCGCTGTCCAAGTTCGGTCTGTCGATGGTGACCGTGGTCTTTGAAGACGGCACCGACATCTACTTTGCTCGACAGCTCGTGCTCGAGAGGATCTTCACCGTTGCCGACGAGCTGCCCGAGGGCACGCGATCGAACCTCGGGCCGATCTCCACCGGTCTCGGCGAAGTGTTCCAGTACACCCTCGAGAGCGACCAGCGCGACCTCATGGAGCTGCGCAGCCTGCAGGACTGGGTGCTGCGGCCGATCCTCCGCACGGTCCCCGGCGTCGCCGGTGTCGACTCCTTCGGCGGGTACGTGCGCCAGTTCCACGTCGTCGCCGATCCCGGGGCGCTGCGCCGGTACAACCTCGCCCTCGAGGAGCTGGCGGCGGCGGTCGCGGAGAACAACGGCGTCGCCGGCGGCGCCTTCGTCGAACGCGGTGGCGAGCAGTTCGTCGTCCGCGGCGACGGCTGGGTCCGCTCGCTCGACGATCTCGGCGAGACGGTGGTCGCGTACCGCGACGGTGTGCCGGTGCTTTTGCGGCAGGTGGCCGACGTCGAGATCGCGTCCGAGATCCGGCAGGGGGCGATCAGCCGCGACGGCCGCGGTGAGACGGTGGCCGGCATCGTGCTCATGCTCCGGGGCGGGTCGGGACGGGATGTCGTCAGGGGGATCAAGGACAAGCTCGAGATCGCGCGGCAGTCGCTCCCCGACGACGTCCAGGTGGTCACGTTCTACGATCGCGACGAGCTGGTACGGACCGCGCTCGGCACCGTCGAGACGGCGTTGCTGCAGGGAGCGGTGCTCGTTGTTCTGGTGCTGTTCTTCTTCATGGGCCACATCCGGTCGGCGCTGTTGGTCGCGATCCAGCTGCCGATGGCGGCGCTCGCGACTTTCGGCGTCATGAGCGTCGTCGGCATGTCGTCGAACCTCATGACCCTGTCCGGGCTCGCGATCGCCATCGGCATGCTCGGAGACGGCGCCATCGTGCTGGTCGAAAACACGGTTCGGTTGCTGGGCCGTGAGGACTCGACGGATCGCGACCGGTGCAGTCTGGTGCGACAGGCGGCCCTCGAGGTCGCGCGACCGATCGTGTTCGGCGTCGCGGTCATCATCGTGGTCTTCCTCCCGATCGCCACGTTG
Source organism: Holophagae bacterium (assembly GCA_050115855.1). Taxonomy (GTDB): domain Bacteria; phylum Acidobacteriota; class Thermoanaerobaculia; order Thermoanaerobaculales; family Sulfomarinibacteraceae; genus JAHECW01. Next base: position 6,475 of record JASFPU010000124.1, on the reverse strand, counting down.
CAGGGTCTCGAGGGCAAGATGTTCGCGCCGCTCGCCTACACCATCTCGATCGCGCTCGGCTGCGCCCTGCTGCTGTCGATGACCTTGATCCCGGTGCTCGCGTCGCTCGTGCTCAGGCCCGGCCCGGTCTTCGGCACCGGACGGATCCCGCACCCCGCCGATCTGGTGCGGCGGATGTACCGGCCGCACCTGTGTTGGGCGCTCGCCCACCCGTGGATCGTGGCGGCGGTCGCGGTCGTTCTGCTGGCGGCCGCGGCGGTGATCGTTCCGACTCTCGGCACGGAGTTTCTGCCGAGCATGGACGAGGGCTCGATCGTCGTCCAGCCGTTCCAGATCCCGTCCGTATCGCTGCCCCAGGCGCTGGACACGGTGGCGATCATCGAGTCGGCGATCATGGAGCTGCCCGAGGTCGTCCACGTGGTGAGTCGCACCGGCCGATCCGACATCTCGTCCGACCCGATGGGGGTGGGGGAGAGCGACACCTACGTGATCTTGAAGCCGCGTTCGGAGTGGACCACGGCCACGACCAAGGCCGGGCTGGTGGATGCGATCCGGCAGCGGTTGTCGGAGATCCCGGGGGTCGAGTTCGGCTACACCCAACCGATCCAGATGCGGGTCGACGAGCTGCTGTCCGGTGTCAAGTCGCAGATCGCGGTCAAGGTCTTCGGCGACGACCTGCACGAGCTCGCGACGGCGGGTGAGGAGATCGCGGCGGTCCTGGCCGAGGTCAAAGGTGCGGTCGACATCAAGGTCGAGGCGGTCGAGGGGCTCGGCTACCTCCAGATCGACATCGATCGACGCCGTCTGTCCCGGCTCGGTATCAGTGTCGCTGCCGTGCGGTCGTTGATCGAAACCGCGATCGGCGGCAGAGTGGTGACGACGGTTCCCGAGGGCGACCGCCGGACCGATGTCGTGGTGCGCCTGCCGCGGTCGTTCACCGCGGATGTCGACAACCTCCGGGACCTGCCGTTGGCGACGCCGACCGGTGAACGCGTCCTCCTGAGAGAGGTCGCGGACTTCAATCTGGTGGAGGGTCCGGCCCAGATCTCGCGCGAGGAGGGCAAGCGCCGGGTCGTCGTCGAGCTCAACGTCGTCGATCGCGACATCGGTGGTTTCGTCGCCGAGGCGAGACAGCGGATCGCCGACGAGGTCGAACTGCCGACCGGCTCGTTCGTGACGTGGGGCGGTCAGTTCGAGCAGCAGCAACGCGCCATGGCCCGGCTGCGGCTGATGGTGCCGGTGGCTCTGATCTTCATCTTCATCCTGCTCTACCTCAACTTCCGAGATCCGAGACCGGTGTTCCTGATCCTGGTCAACATCCCGCTCGCTCTCGTCGGCGGAGTGTTCGGGCTCAAGATCTTCGGCATGTATTTGTCGGTTTCGGCGTCGGTCGGTTTCATCGCACTGTTCGGCATCGCGATCCTCAACGGCCTCGTGATGGTCGAGTTCTTCCGGACCCTCGAGGCCGAGGGCAAATCGCGGCGCGACGCGGTGGTCGAGGGCGCTGAAATGCGTCTCCGTCCGGTGCTGATGACCGCGGCGACGACGGCCCTCGGCCTGCTGCCCATGGTCTGGGCGTCGGGTGTCGGATCCGAGGTCCAGCGGCCGCTTGCCGTGGTCGTCGTGTTCGGCGTCGTGACCTCGACGCTGCTGACGCTGATGGTTCTGCCGGTGCTCTACGATCGATTCGGCTCGAAGGTCGAGCCGCGGAACGAGGTCGTGTGCGGCTGAATCGAAAGAAAACGCCCCCGCCGCTCGGCGGGGGCGTGAGGTGATGTTCGGGATGATCTAGAACGAGTAGCCGACACTGGCGGTCGCCCACTGAATGGAACCGCTCGTGTCATAGAGGTAGGGCGCATCGTCGGTGTAGTCGACGTAGCGATACCACAACCGCATCCAGAACGCATCGGTGAACTTGTACTTGAACATGGCGTCGAGGTTGAGACGGCTGACGTCGAGATCGGAGTAGGTGTGGGTGCGGGAAAAGTCGAATGACGTCGGAGGAGTCCTGGCGACGTAATCGTCGGCCGGGAGCTCGAACGGGTCGAGACCCGCCTCGGCGGCGGTGTAGCCGACATCGAAGCCGAGACGCCAGCGATCACTCGGGTGGATGTTCAGGCCGGCGAGCAGGGTGCTGGCCTCTTCGTTGTAGTCGAGCAGGCTGCGGGAGTAGCCATCCTGGCCACCCATGACGGTGCCTGCTCAACCATCGAAGACGGGAATGCAGGCCGGCGCCTCCAGACTCATGTCCTGGTAGGCCCAGCCGACGTACCAATCCCAGTTCGCACCTCCCGGTGACCACAGGGTGACGGTGGCGGTCGACCGGTTCTTCGACCAATCGGTGAGGTCGCCGTCGGAGTTCGAGCCGTCCCAGTAGACGTAGCGTCCGGTCAGCGTGGTTTGGCCGAAGCTCCAGCCCAGCGAGAGCGCGGCCTTGTTCCAGCTCGAAGCGGACGCCGTGGTCTCGGCGATGCGTGCAGCTTGGAAGTCCTGGTACTGGGGTGTCTCGGGCTGCCACGGGTTGTCGTAGCGGTCCGAAACCAGGGTCGAGCAGCTGCCGTCGATGAGCATGAAGGCGTTGGAGATGTCGCCGTACTGGTACTCGGCATCGATCCGGAGGCCCTTGGCCGGCCGGACGCGGTAGCTCAGACCGAGCACGTTCTTGGTCGTCTTCTTTTCGCCCGGCAGGACCTCATAGTACTCGCGATCGATGCTCTTGAAGCTCCAGAGTCCGCGCACGGTCCCGCCCTTGCGGCCGAGGCGGTAGCTGGCGTCGATCTTCGACTCGAGCCCGTCCCGATTGAGCGCCGAGTTGCGATTCTGGTCGAAGGTGTCACCGTAGACCTGGGCGTAGGTCAGCCCGGCGTGCGGACCGGCCTGGCTGACGCGCTGGATCGGGTCGATGTAGACGCTGTTCGTCTCGGTCTCGTACACCTTGCCGCGCCAGCGCAGACGCAGGTTGTTGCCAAAGCGTTTGGTCACCGTGGCGATGTAGCCGGTGTAGTCGGCGTCGTTGCCGGTGTACTGGTTCTCGGTCGACGACCAGACGCCGTTGGCGGTGATCGCCCACCCGCTGCGGGACGCCCAACGGAAGTCGAGCCGGGTGGTGTTTTTGTCGATCTCGGGTTTGAGATCGGCAGGCACCGGTCCGACATCGTCGTCATATTGCATACGGTTGTCGAACACCGGCACCTGGAGCTCGGGGTGCAGGTTGTTGTCGAATGTTGTGGTCACCGTCTGATGCTTTTCGGTGAGGCTGCGATCGGTGTAGCGGGCGCGGACCACGCCGCTCTTCCACGCGACCGCCGCCTCCAGCGTGCCGTCGGTCGTCGTTTGGTCGCGACGGTGGGCCTGGCTCTTGATGTGGCAGTTGTCGCAGTGGCTCGTGGTGAAGGCCTGCGTGTGACCGGTGCGTTCCTGCTGGCGAAACTCGATCGCCAGGGTCAGCGGCCGGAAGCCGGGGAACTGGAGCTCGGTCCGATCGTGGAACACCGAGTAGTCGAGGACGTAGTCCTGATCGGGGCTCAAATCCGTGTGGCGCACGACCTTGCCGTTCGTCGATGTCGACTCCAGGTTGTGCATCGGGTCGTGACCGAGCCGGTGCGGGAAGCGGTCGTAGGTGTTGTGCGAGCGGACCATCCGTTTGACGTCGAAGTCGAGCAGACCGCTGTTCTCGTCGTTGGCAAGGTACTTGAACTTGAAGTCGACCGCGCCCCAGTCCTGGAACGTCTGAACCTTGACCTTGCCGACGACGCCATCCTCGATCGTGTTGAACTCGGCCGCCTTGTCGGGCAGGTCGCTGACATCGGTGTACAGGCCACCGACCTCGATCGAGGCGGTGGTCTCGTTGGTGGATTCATCGCCGTCGTCGGCCGCGACCGCGAACGGAAGCGCGGTGAGAAGCGCGGCGAGCACGAAACGGTTGGTGGATTTCATGCTTTCCTCCTTCCTCACCGCACCATGCCGAAGCCGGCGCCGGTCAGCGTCTGCGACGGCAGGTCGGTACCGTGGATCTGTGAGTGGCACTGGCTGCACTTGGTGGTGAAGGACACGTTCATGCCGTACACGCCGTGCGGGTTCTCACGCTCGAAGCCGCCGACATCGACGATCTCGTCCTCCGGGCTGATGAGCCCGGCGTGGAAGTGGAACTCGTGGCACTGGAGGCACAGCATCGGGTCGTTGGCGGTGAGCAGGTGGTCGGCCACTGCGCCGTGCGGTTGATGGCACAGGCTGCACGACTCCTGGACCGGCTCGTGCTCGAAAATGAACGGCCCTTCCTTCGACTGGTGGCAGGTGTAACAGAGGTCGTTGAGCCGCATGTGGCCGGCGACCAGCATGGCCTCAGCCGACGAGTGCGGGTTGTGGCAGCTGCTGCAGTCCATCTTGCCCTCCGGAACCGGGTGATGGTTCGGCAGCTGGAACTGGGCATAGACCTCCTGGTGGCAGTTGACGCACGACTTCAGCGGTTCGACCTTGGCGTCGTGGGGGTTGTGGCACTCGCCGCAGGCGACGTTCTCCATCGCGTGGGTCGATGCCTGCCACTCACCGACGGAGCTGCCGTCGACGAAGGCACCGGAGCTGCCGCGGCTGCCGTGGCAGGCGAGGCAGACATCGACGTCGTCGTCGGTCCACTCGGCGAAGGTCCGGATGAGCGACGCGTCGCCTTCCTCCATGTGCGCGGTGCCGTCGCCGTGACACCCCTCGCAGCCCACCTCGCGGCCGCCGACCTCGAACGGCTCGATCCGCATGTGGATCTGGTGGGCCATATCCGCTGCGACCTCGTCGTGGCAGTCCGCGCACGAGACGCCGTCGTCCGCGAGGGCGGGGACGGCGAGCACGCAGGCTGCCGCGAGAGCCGACAGCACGAAGCTCCTCTTCAACATCACATACCTCCTTGAAAAGTGACGAGAACGTCCGACGGGGCCGTGGCCGCCCCGCTCACGCTCAGAGCTCGACTGGCGTATCGGACCATCGCCGGGCGCCCCACACTGCCGCCCCGCCGGGGCGGCACCGAAGCGTCAGCGATCGGGTGGGAAACACGGGTGGTGGGCTGTCCTCATGCTCACGAGCTGACGCTACCGTTCTCAATATTTGCTTGTCAAGCGTATGTCACTTTGGTTAATTGAAGATTAGTTCAAATATAGAACTATAAAAAGCTTAAATTTCTGCAAATAAACAATTTGAGATCTTTTTGAGAATGGTTATTATTTTTGTTTTTCGGAGTCGACTCGGATCAGTATGGGAGAATCAATCTCAAAATAACACTCGACAGCAAACCGGGGTCAGCTCACCGCGTGACGATCAGATACAGCCAATTGGCGAGCACCGCGACGATCAGCGACCACAGCAGAATGCGGGCGAACGACCGGCTGATGACGGGCACCGGTCCCCGACGCAGAGCCCAGACCGCGGCGAGCACGCCTCCGACGATGAACCCGACGCCGGTCAGCGCCGCCAGCGGATTGACCGCGAACGCGGCACCGAGATCGAGATCGAGCAGCGCGAGTGCCGCCCGCGTCGTACCGCAGGTCGGGCAGGGGAGGCCGGTCAGCGACCGGAACGCACACGGTCGCAGCCAGGGAGCCACGGCGATCCAGACGGGCCGCAGCACGACCGCGGATGCCGCCGCGGCGAACCACAGCCAGGCGAGCTGGCGGTCCTCCCGGCGGGCCGGTCGAAGGCGAATCGTTGTCACCCCGCCCAGTAGCTGTTGATGTGCCGGATCAGGAAAAACAACTGAATGACCGAAAAGGAGGAGATGGTGATCCATCGCAGCTCCCGTCGCGCCGGAACGGCCAGGTACGCGCCGAGGGCAATGAAGATCGGGAAGACGACCGTCGGGTAGCGGGTGAACGACATGAACGACATCGTCGCCGCCGGAACGAGGATCAGCGCGCCGGAGTAGAGGCTCCACGGTCCGACTCGATGCTCCAGCCGAATGACAAGCGCGATTCCGATGATCATCACGACAAAGAAGGTCCGGTCGATCGCGGAGTGGAGTACTCCATGAACCCCCCAAACGTCGACGAAAGCCTGCAGAAACTCCGCCGGAGCGAAGAACTTGTCGATCGCGCCCCTGGACGCGAAGTGGGCTTGGGCCTCGATGCCGGCCAGCGCGTTACCGGTTTCCACCCACATCATGCCGAGAGTCAGTGCCATTCCGGCAAGGGGAGCGGTGGCCGCGACACAGTGCCACCATGGTCGACGACCGCGTCGCCAGTCGGCGAACAGTCGCCAGCCGAGCGGGATGGCGAGGAAAACGCCAACCGCGCGCGCCGGAGCCGCCAGAACCGAGAGCAGTGCCGCAATTCCGGGACGGTCGCTGGCGATCAACCAGAAGACCGACACAGTGATCAGGAGAAAGAGAGACTCGGTGTACGGCAGACAGAAAAAAAACGCGCCGGGGTAGGCCAGGTTGACAAGTAACGCCGTGTCTGCCGTTGCGCCGTCAGCGACGCGTTCCGCAAGCCGATGC
>JASFPU010000123.1:0-7714 GCA_050115855.1 Holophagae bacterium | reverse complement strand
AACCAGGTGCGAGGCGAGAGCCAGCGGCTCGCCGCGGTCTGCCTGACCCAGGGCTCGGCAGGCACCCTCGGCTGCGCCGACTACCTGCGCGAGGTCTTTCCCCGGATCACGGTGGTCGCGGCCGAGGCGCTCCAATGTCCGACATTGCTCTACAACGGCTACGGCGCCCACCGCATCGAGGGCATCGGCGACAAGCACGTGCCCTGGATCCACAACATGAGGAACACCGACGTCGCCGTCGGTATCGACGATGAGGCGTGCATGCGGCTGATGCGACTCTTCAACGAGCCGATCGGGCGCGACTACCTGATCGGTGTCGGGGTCGATCCCGAGCTGGTCAGCCGACTCGACCTCATGGGCATCTCGTGCATCGCCAACCTGCTGACCGCGGTCAAGACGGCGAGGTACTTCGAGCTGAGCTCCGACGACGTGATCGTCACCGTCGCCACCGACTCCATGGAGATGTACGGATCGCGGCTCGCCGAGGAGCGCGAGCAGCACGGCGAGTACACCGTCGCTTCAGCGGCCGCGCACCACGAGCGCTACCTGCTCGGTGCGGCCATCGACCACGTCCTCGAGCTGTCCTACTGGGACCGCAAGCGGCTGCACAACCTCAAGTACTTCACCTGGGTCGAGCAGCAGGGCAAGACCGTCGAGGAGCTCGACGCCCAGTGGTTCGACCCGGACTACTGGTCGTCGCGGCTCGGCGCCTGGCGCGAGTGGGACCGGAAGATCGAGGCGTTCAACGAGCGCACGGGTTTGCTCGAGCGGTACCGCTGAATTGCCGCGGTCGACCGGTGGGCGAGTCCCGTTCGGTGGGTCAGCGTGATGGCCCCGGCACGTCCGGTCGTGCGTGTCGAATCGCCGAGCCCACGACGGGGCACCTGTCCGGGTCGGCGGTCAGCGCAGACAGAAACCCTCCGTCGAGATCGAGCACCCGGGCGCGGACGCAGGCGCCGTCGCCGATCGCGATCAGGACGTCCCGACCGTGTCCGAGGCAGGACGACGAGCATCGGCAGATGTGGGGGTGGTCGAGCAGCAGCTGTGCTCCGAGGCGCTCGGCTTCCCGTGCGTTCGTGTAGCGCACGTGCCCTCTGAAGAACCGGCGCCTCGGCGCACGGTCGCGGACCCGGGCGTCGACCAGCCCCCACTGATCGACGATGATCCGATCGGAGAAGTAGCCGATGGTGCCGATCAAGGTGGTCGCGATGCGGGTGTCCGGCGGCAGCCCGGCGAGGGCCTTGCCGACCCGTGTTCCCTGGTCGACGTAGCGGTTCATCTCGGCGAGGTCCTGCATGTAATAGCGTGTCTCGGGCACGAACGGGCGGAAGCTGAGCGCGACCACCAGCAGTGCCACCGCGGCGAGCAGCCCCAGGCTCCGGATCGATCGCATCGCGGCGACCGCGGCGGTCAGGACGATCAGCGGCATCAGGTGGAGCGCCAGACGATACTCCATGAAGTCGCCGCCGACCTTGATCAGGAACCCCCCGTACGCGACGCAGGCCAGCACCGTGAAGACCGCCAGGCGTCGGACCGGCTCGGCCGTGCCGCGGCGGGCGGCGACCACGACCGCGAGGACGATCGCGACCGCCACGAAGGGGTAGCTGCGCAGGAATCCCCACAGGTAGGCGAACCCGGCGTCGATGTGCAGGGCATCCGCGCCTTTGGCGTAGTACGGGTTGGGGATGAGATCCCCGAAGTAGGTCAGCTTGAACAGAGCGAGCGCGCAGCCGGCCACGATGGCGGGAGCGGCGGCGATCGCGCCGCTGAGCAGACCGATCCGCCAGTCGTCGCGCTGCACCGCGGAGAAGACCACGACGACCGCGAGCGCCGTGACCGCCGGAACCAGGCCATCGGGCCTGGTGAGCAGCAGGGCCGCCGGCAGCGCCCCGAACGCCAGCAGCGACCCGGCTCGCTGAAGATCGGCCCGCATCAGGACGACGCCGGTCGCGACCACGAGCAGCGCGAAGAGGTGCGTCTCGAGACCGGAACCGGCGGTGGCGGCGAAGCCGTGGGCGCTGACCAGCACACCGACGACGAGTGTCGCCATGACGCCGCGGACGACCTCCGATCGTCGGCGCTCGTTCGGCCACCAGACGGTTGCCCAGCACAGAACCAACGTGGCGAGAAAGCACGCGACGCCGAGCCACGGGGCCGCCACGTGGGGGGCGATGCCGACCAGCCGAACGCCCGCGAGCAGGAGCACCCACAGGAAGTTGCTGTACCCCTCGACCCTCTCGCCCGGGTTGAACACCAGACCGTGGCCGGTCGCGAGATTGACCGCGTACCGGTACGAGATGTACGCGTCGTCGAACTCGAAGCGATGCCGGTTCCACACGGCGAAGGCGGCGATCACCAGGATCGCCAGAGCGATCCAGGCAATCCACGAGGGGCGGCGGTTCGGAGGCGAGGGTTCTGTCACTCGGTACCTTCGTCGAGCCACGCCGGTCGCTCCGGGATCCGGACAACCTCGAACAGCGCCGCAACGAGCTCCCCGCCTTCACCCGCGCGGTGGGGGCTGACGAAGCGCCAGACGACATCGTGCGAGGGGGTGACCTCGAACGCCCGTCCGGCGCAGGTTTCGGTGATCAGCGTGTTGCCGTTGGACAGCCGGCTCGCGGTGCCGCAGTACACCGAGAAGAAGCTCTCAGGCGGGTCGCCCTGGTAGACCCACGTCGTGGCCAACGTTCCCGGGTCGATCTCGAGCACCCGGCTCGCGGTGCCGCCGCCGAGGTTGTCGAAGAGCAGGATGTCGCCGTTGGCGAGCGCTGTCGGCTCGTGCTGCCAGCGCCATCCGTCCCTCGCCGCCCACACCACGGTTTCGGTCTGCGGATCGAGAACCGCGATGGTGTCGAGGTGCCGCATCGACAGCAGCAGGTTGCCGGGGCGGAAGGCCGGGCCGTGCTCGGCGAGCCGGTCATCGAGAACCTCGACGGTGTTGGTGTGAAAGAGGTCCGGCTGCCGGTCCCGGCGTCGCGGCACGAGGTGGCGGAAGTCGTCGGATCGGAGCAGGGCGTCGAGGATCGAGATGCGGCGTTGCTCGACGCCGTCCGGCGACACGAAAGAGACGAAGTCGTCGATCACGGTCCGGGGTGGTTCGAGCTCGCGCCGGAACGCCCGTTCGCGGGTCAGCACCACGATCGACCCGTCCGGCATGAGGTCGAGATCGTGGTGGGCACGGCCGTCGAACCACCAGACGATCCGCGAGTCGCGGTCGAGCTTGACCAGACCGAGGTTTTCGTAGATCGCGAGCAGGCTGCCGTCATCGAGCAATCGGACACGGCGCCACGAACCGGAGAACCATCGGTGGGGGTTCGGTGTTGGGTTCGGCACGTCGGTGTAGGCGAGCGCCCAGCGGTGCACCACGTGGCCCGCCATGTCCATCAGGTAGGCGGCCGGCTCGTGTCCCGAGCAGTAGAGGTTGAGCCCGTCGAGTGCACGGTCCGGGTCGTAGACGGTCACGCCGACCGCCTGCTCCGCCTGCTGGAAGCCGTCGGCGTAGCCGAGCGCTGCGAGCCGGTCGAGATCCGCGTCGTCGTCGATCGCGGGTTGCGGCGCCCGCATCCAGTGCCCGTCCATTCCGGGCTGCCACTCCGTCTGGTGGGTCGGAATGGCCGGCCGGTCCGCGGCCGCGTCGTGCGCCGGCGGCTCGCGCTCGCAGGCGAGCGTCGGCGCCATCAGGAGTCCCATCACGCCGATCAGGACCGGTGCGAGACGTGTCGGTCCGCGACCGACCGTGTGCGGTGCGCCGTCGCCCGTGGTCACGCATCAAGTGTAGATGGCCGGCACCGGCGGCGCCACGACGGCGCACGGGGTCGCGGGATCAGACCTGACCGAGGATCTCCAGCGAGTGCCGGTCCGCGTGCTCGCCGTGGCGCTCGATGCCCTCGGCACTGATGACGAAGGTCGCGTGCTCGCCGGCGGTGCGCGAAAAGTAGACCCGGTGCCGGATGTCGTGAGTGGCCATCTCGAGGCAGCACAGGTCGGGGGCGATGTCGGCGACCAGGTTCTCGCGGCACAGCGGACAGTGGAAGTCCCACCTCGACCCCGGCTCGACCTCGCAACCGGGCGGCAGCGAGATCCGGTAGTCGCCCGGCGTGGGGTGGAATCCCATCAGAATGCGATCGCCGCCGTGCCGGGCGACGAGGATGATCGTGTCGGCGGGATTGAGGACCGCGCGGCAGTGTGGACAGGAGTACACCATGGGCATGATCAACCTCCAGACTGGGCTCTAAAGACAATATGGGGCCTCGAAGGGGAGCTGTCAGGAGTGCGTCCCGTCGGCACCGGCCGTGTACACTCCGGTCATGCAGTCACCGACCACCATCGACCTCGGCTTTCAGGGCTTCACCGAGGTCATCGCCGCGTTCATCGCTCCGACCGGCGACGGCCGTTTCGTGCTCTTCGAGAGCGGACCCGCGAGCACGCTCGATGCGGTGGACCGGGCGGTCGATGGGCTCGGCTTCACGGTCGACGACCTGGCGGCCGTCTTCGCCACCCACGTCCACCTCGATCACTCGGGTGGCGCCGGCGTGCTCGCCCGGCGCACCGGGTGCACGGTGTACGCCCATCCGGCGGGCGTGGCACATCTGATCGACCCGTCCGCCAAGCTGCTGCCGAGCGCCGAGCGCCTGTACGGTGAGATGCTCGAGCTGCTGTGGGGCTGCACCGAGGGCGTCCCGTCGCGTCAGCTTCGACCCATCGAGCACGGTGGATCGGTCACCGTGGGCGATCTCGAGGTGCGCGCCTGGCACACGCCGGGTCACGCGACGCACCACATCGCGTGGCAGGTCGGCCGCGACATCGTGACCGGTGATGTGGGCGGTGTCCGTTTTCCGGGTGCCGAGCACGTGCTGCCGCCGATGCCGCCGCCGGACATCGATGTCGAGGCCTGGAGGGCGAGCCTGGATCTGCTGCGCGGACTCGAGCCCGAGCGGCTCTTGCTCACTCACTACGGCGCCTTCGACGATCCGAAACGCCACCTCGACGAGCTCGAGGACCGCCTGCTGCGGTGGACCGAGATCGCGGAGGACGTGGTGGCCGGCGGTGGCGACCGGGAACAGCTCGGCGAGCGGTTGCTCGAGCTCGACGAGGCCGAGATTGCCGCCGAGGGGCTGCCCGACGACACCGTCGCCCGCTACCGCCGGCTGTGCCCCATGGTCGAGAACTCCGCGGGTCTGTACCGGTATGTGGTGAAGCGGCGTGGGTAAACCGCGTCCGCACCCGTGCCCACGTCCGTGCTCGAATCAGCCGTCAGCGGACAGCAGTCAACCTCGAGACTCGAGAATTTGGGCAGCTCACGCGAATCGGTGCACACACCATCGCATCGATCGACCCGGGATAGGCCTTCGGTGACTGGCCGTGCGCCAGCCGCCACAGTTACCGTGAAGTCGGGAACGGGATCGGGAGCGGTTCCATCGCGCATCCAGCATCCAGCCTACGGCGTGACGCGTCCGCCGGACGGGCGCGGGGCCTCGCGGGGTGGGGCGAGGTCGACCCGCCACGCACCGCGGCCGTGGGTGAACGCGAACAGCCGCGGCCGACCGTCCGGGCCGTCGCCGAGGGCGAGCCACTCGGTGACCACGTTGGCGAAGCCGGTGTTCTCGACCATCCAGGTTCGGCCGCTGTCGCGCGACGTGAAGACGCCGAGATCGGTGCCGACGTAGAGACGCCGCCGATTGTCGGGATCGACCACCAGCGAGTGGACCGGGATGTCCGGCAGGGACGCGGCGCCGGCGCCATCGAGCGCGCGCCAGGTCCCGCCGCCGTTGTCGCTCCGCCACACATGCGGTCCGCCGAACTCGGCGTACGTGGCGTAGAGGACGTCCTCGGAGCCCGGCTCGAAGGTGAGCGAGGTGACGAACCCCGGTCTCGGCCGGGTCGACGGCCACACCGTCGATCCGTCAGCCGACAGCGCGTCGTCGGTGATGAAGACGTCGCCGTCGGTGGTGCCGACCGCGACTCGTGCGGAGTTTTCGGGAGCCACCGCGATGGCGCTGACCTGGCCGGGTCCCAGCGGGTTTCGACTCGCCGATACCCAGAACTCGGCGCCGTTGTCGGTTCGCCACACCCGCGAGCCGCCGGTCCAAAGCCGCTGCGGTTCACCGGGATCCATCGCGACCGGGGTGATGAAAAGAAAACCGGAGTCGTTGGTTCCCTGAGTCGCGTCCGTGAAGCTGTCGCCGCCGTTGGTCGATTTGGTGAAGCCGAAGCGCTGGCTCGAGACGTAGATGACGGTCGGATCGGTCGGGTCGACCGCTGAGTAGCCTCCGTCCCCCCCGTAGAGGAAGCTCCAGCCCTCGTGGCCGAGAGCGTCGCGGCCGATGATCGTGCCGTTGTCCTGGGTGCCGCCCATGTATCGGCCGCCGCCCGGAAACGGCGTGCCGTGATAGAACTGGGTGATCCCCAGGTTGGTGTTGAGGTCACCGAAGAACACGCCGGAGGCGATCGGGTCGCACAGCCCGTCGGCGCTCGTCGCCACCGGACCCAGCGGATTGTCGGTGAAGTACACGCCGCCGTCGTTGGCGGCGAACATGCGCCGGGTGTCGACACCGTCGTAGTCGGGGTGGAAGACGATGGCGTGCTGGTCGGCGTGGACGAAGCTCGCGTCGATGCCGCCCGCCCACCAGTACGACGCGACGCCCCAGTCGCGGCCCGCGTTGTCGGATCGGAACAGGTCGACCCCGGCCGCCCACACGACGTCGGGATCGATCGGGTCGACGGCGATCACGTTGCAGTACCAACCCATCGGGATCCACGAGTCGGACGACGCGAAGCCGCAGTCGCGGTAGCTCGAGGTGATCGGATTGGTGAGCAGCAGCGTGTTCAGCTTGTCCGCGTCGCGGTTGTCGACCTGAACCTGCCAGCTGCCGGCCGCGCCGCCGGACGATGACCGGTACACCGCGTGCAGCGCCTGTTGGAAGTGGCCGCCCGGCCCGGGGTCGTTCGACGCCGACAGCGCGTAGATGACGTTCTGTCGGGACGGTGCGATGGCGAGGGTCGTCCGGCCCATGCCGGGCTCCGACAGCACCGGTTCCCAGGTGCTGCCCGGCTGCATGGAGCGCCGGTAGACGGTGGCCTGGTCGAGCGTTCCGCACGATGCGAACAGCCGGTCGTGGGCGAGGTCGTCACGCACCGCCAGGTCGAGACAGCCGCCTTTCTGGCTGGCGACCAGAGAGTGGTCCCAGGTCGTGCCTCCGTCGTACGAAAGATGCACGCCGGTCCGAGTTGCGGCGTAGATCCGGTCCGGGTCCTCGGTGCTGATGACCAGATCGTTGACCCAGAGGAAGTCGTCATTCTCGGTGCTCGGCAGGCGCTGCCACGTGCCGCCGGCGTCACGACTGACGAAGATTCCCGCGCCACGCAGCGGCAGCCACGTGCCGCGGACCTCCTCGCGGAAGTACCCCTCGCCGGTGCCGATGTACAGGGTGTCCGGGTCGTCCGGCCGCATGGCCATCGAGTTGACGGCGACGTTGGCGAGCCGGTCGATCAGTGGCGCCCAGGTCCGGCCGCCGTTAACGGTCTTCCACAGCCCGCCGGAGACGCCACCGACGTACATGGTGTCGGGCTCGCTCGGGTGGATGACGAGCACGCGGGTCCGGCCCCCGATGTTGCCGGGGCCGAGCGCCTGCCAGGTTCCCAACAGCCGTTTCGCCGTGAAGTCGGCGAGACCGACGACCGACGGCGCCGGCGCGGTGCGGAGCTCGGCATCGAG
>JASFPU010000122.1:0-7745 GCA_050115855.1 Holophagae bacterium | reverse complement strand
CTCGGCGATTGCCCCCTCAAACGATGGTTGGGCCAGTGGTGGTGTCGTGACTGGGGCGCGCTCGTTCCCAACATCGTTTGAGACGGCACGTCCGCCGGAAACGCGCCCATCCCGGCTCACAGCGGCCTCGATGCCCCGCCTGCAGATGAGTTGGCGAGCCATCGAGACCTCTGCCTGTCACGACCTCATGCCGTGCTCGCGCTCGAACCGCCTGCCTCCATCGCCGCGAGCACGATCTCCGCTCCCCGATCCACCTCCTCGTCGGTGGTGAAACGGCCGACCGAGAACCGGACGGTCCCCAGAGCGAGCTCGGGCGACACACCCATAGCGGCGAGGACATGTGACACCTGGACGGTGACGCCGTGGCAGGCGGCGCCCGCCGAAGCGGCGAGACGATCGCCGATCGACGTGAGCAGGTCGCCGGCCCGGACGCCCGGCAGGCTGACGCTCAGGGTGTTGGGCAGCCGTTCGGCGCGCGCGGCGTGCTCGACGATGTCGGGGATCCCCTTGGTCAGGCGGTCCCGCAGTCGGTCGCGAAACGCCGAAAGTCGTCCGGCCTCGCCGGTGGCCTCGGCCGCGACGACCTCACTCGCGGCGCCGAGACCGACGATTTCGAGGATGTTCTCGGTGCCGGCCCGGCGCCGCCGCTCGTGGCCCGCCCCGTGAATCAGGGGTTCGATCTCGACTCCCTCCCGGACGAACAGCGCACCGATCCCCTTCGGTGCGTACAGCTTGTGCCCGGCAACGGTGAGCAGATCGACGCCGAGGTCCTCGACGTCGACCGGGATCTTGCCGACCGCCTGGGCGGCGTCGGTGTGGACGAGCACGCCGCGCGAGCGGCACCGCGCGGCGATCTCGGCGACCGGCTGCAAAGTGCCGACCTCGTTGTTGGCGAGCATGATCGAGACCAGAACCGTGTCGTCGGCGATCGCCGCGGCCACCTCGTCCGGATCGGCCCGGCCCTGGTCGTCGACACCGACCACGGTGAGCCGAATCAGGCCGCCCATCTCCATGGCGAGGGCGGTCTCGAGCACCGCCGGGTGCTCGACGGCCGACGTTACCACGTGGCCGCCGCCGGCAGCGGCGACGACGCCGCGCAGAGCCAGGTTGTCGGACTCGGACCCGCCCGACGTGAAGACGATCTCGCCGGGGGCGCATCCGAGGCAGCCAGCGACCTGACTCCGCGCGCCCTCGATGGCCGCCTTGGCCTCTCGCCCCGCCCGATGCCCCGACGATGGGTTGCCGAAGAACCCCGTGAGAAAGGGCGCCATCGCCTCCGCCACCCGGGGATCGGTCGGTGTGGTCGCGTTGCAGTCGAGATAGATGAAGTCGTCCACAGCCTCTGCGAGTCTACACTTTCGATGCTCGACCGCGGTCTTCGGACGACCGCGGTCGAGCATCGAACTTGCAGAACAAAAACACGGCAGATACGATGCCCGTCCGGCGCACGTCGCGCCCTGCAGAAACCAACGCCCTCGGAGGTCGACATGCCGAATGGACTCGTTCCGATCCCGCCGCCCGTCAACGAACCGGTCCGCGCCTACGGACCGGGCGCCCCGGAGAAGACCTCGCTCAAAGCCAAGCTCGACGAGATGCTGAGCGAGGAGATCGACATTCCGCTGATCATCGGCGGCAAGGAGGTGCGCACAGGCAACACGGCCAAGGCGGTGTGCCCACACGACCACCAGCACGTGCTCGGCGTCTATCACAAGGCCGGCGAGGCCGAGATCAAGCAGGCCATCGCAGCCTCGCAGGAGGCGTGGCGCGAGTGGTCCGACGTGCCGTGGGAGGATCGAGCCGCGGTCATGCTCAAGGCGGCCGAGCTGCTCGCCGGCCCGTGGCGCGACACGCTCAACGCGGCCTGTATGCTCAACCAGTCGAAGACCGTCTTTCAGGCCGAAATCGACTCGGCGTGCGAGCTGATCGACTTCTTCCGATTCAACCCCCACTACATGCGGTTCATCTACTCCCAGCAACCCGAGTCGGCGCTCGGCCACTGGGACTACGTCGAGTACCGCGCCCTCGAGGGCTTCATCTTCGCCGTGACGCCGTTCAACTTCGCCTCCATCGCCGGCAACCTGCCGACGTCACCGGCGCTGATGGGCAACACGGTGCTCTGGAAACCGGCCTCCTCGGCGGTCTTCACCGCGTGGCAGCTGATGCGGCTGTTCCAGGCGGCGGGCTTCCCAGACGGTGTCATCAACTTCGTCCCCGGCTCGGGTGGCCAGGTCGGCAACCCGGTGATGGCGAGCCCGCACCTCGCGGGCATCCACTTCACCGGCTCGACGCCGGTCTTCCAGGGGATGTGGAAGACGATCGGCGAGAACATCGCGAGCTACCGGACCTACCCGCGCATCGTCGGCGAGACCGGCGGCAAGGACTTCGTCTTCGCCCACGCGTCGGCGGATGCCGAGGCCCTCGCCGCGGCGCTGGTCCGCGGCGCCTTCGAGTACCAGGGGCAGAAGTGCTCGGCCGCCTCCCGTGCCTACATCCCGGCATCGCTCTGGCCGAAGACCAAAGAGCTGCTGCTGGGCCAGATCGGGGAGATCAAGATCGGCCCGCCGACCGACTTCCGCAACTTCTTCAACGCGGTCATCGACAAGAGTGCGTACAACGACCACGTGGAGTCCATCGAGTACGCCAAGGCCTCTTCCGACGCCGAGATCCTCGCCGGTGGAACGTACGACGACTCGGTGGGTTACTACGTCCACCCCACCGTCGTCCAGACCACCGACCCCCGCTTCAAGCTCATGGAGGAAGAGATCTTCGGACCGGTGCTCTCCATCTTCGTGTATGACGACGCGAAGCTCGACGAGACCCTCGAGCTGTGCGACACCACCAGCCCCTACGCCCTGACCGGCGCGATCTTCGCCGAGGACCGTCTCGCCGCGGTCACGATGGCCGCCGCGCTGCGCCACGCGGCCGGCAACTTCTACCTCAACGACAAGCCGACCGGCGCCGTCGTCGGTCAGCAGCCGTTCGGCGGCTCACGCGCCTCGGGGACCAACGACAAGGCAGGCTCCTACCTCAACCTCATCCGCTGGACCTCGCAGCGGACGGTCAAGGAGAACTTCGTGCCGCCGAAGCACTTCTCGTACCCGTTCATGGGTGAGGAGTAGCGGTCAGCAATCAGCCTTCAGCTGTCGGCTCTCAGCTCCATCGCAACCCACCGGCCGCGGCCCTCGCCGCGGCCGGTTCTTCCGTGCCCGTGCCCGTACCCGTTCCCGAGCCCGCGAGGACCTTGTTCTCCGCCTTCTCTTCGCCCGACTCACCCGCCGCCGAACGTCGCGAAGACCTCGGCAGCCGTCATGTTCCGGGTCTCGTTCGCGAAGTCGTAGTAGTCCGGCTTCTCGTCGATGAAAACCTGGTGGTCGAAGGTGAATCCCGTCTGGTCGTCGAACAGACCGGCCGACGCGATGACCTGCCCTTTCTGCTTGAGACGGTAGAACAGGTGGCTTCCGCACTTCGAGCAGAAGCCGCGCTCGGCCCACGCCGAGGAGTCGAAGACGGTGACGTGCTCCTCACCTTCGATGTCGACCTGCGTGCCGCAGTCGACCGCCATGAGGGGCCCACCGCCCCACGTCCGACACATCGAACAATGGCAGGCGCCGACCCTGTCGGACGCGTGATGCGCGGTGATACGGACCGCACCGCAGAGGCAGCTTCCGGTTCTCCTCGTCGTCTCGGCCATGAATCCCTCCTCCGATCGGTTGCGACGTGATCGCTCTCGCCGATTGTAGCCGCACCGGACTTGACAACTCAGGCAGCTTGCCTTACATTCTTCTCAGGCGAATCGTCTGAGGAGGTGCCATGGGTCGCAGCGGACGTGAGGTCACCGACACCGAGCTCGACGTGATGCGCCAGCTCTGGCGTCGCGACGAGGCCACCATCCGAGAGCTCACCGACGCGCTCTACCCCGACGGCGGACACGCCCACTATGCCACGGTGCAGAGCCTGCTCGACCGCCTTCAGGGCAAGGGGTTCGTGTCGCGCACCAAGCGCGGCCGGGTCAACCACTACCGCGCCGCGGTGAGCCGTTCCGAGCTCGCCGGTCGCCGGCTGCGCGCCACCGCCGACGCTCTGTTCGACGGCGCCGTGGCGCCACTGCTGACGCACCTGGTGCATCAGGGCGACCTCGAGTCCGAGGACCTCGCGGCGTTGCGCGAGCTGATCGATCAACTCGACACCGTCGATTCCCGTACTTCTGGCGAGGAATCGTGACATGGAAACGCTGCTCGGCCTCGGCCTCACCAACGCCGTCACCGCCGCCCTGCTCGCTCTCGCCGCGGCACTCGTTGCCCGCTTCACCCGACAGCCCACCCTGTGGTACGCGCTCTGGCTGGCGGTGCTGCTGCGGCTGCTCGCGCCGCCGATCATCGCGGTGACCATGCCGGTCGCCGAGCTCGGCCGCAGCGCGGTCGAAGGCGGAGTCGCGGTCGTGTCCGTTCAGGGCGGTCAGGTTGCACTCGAGGACTCGGATTTCCCGATCGACCCTTATGCCGCCGCCGGGCTGCTCTGGGCGGCCGGTGCGCTGGTCGTCATCGGCTTCGTCGTGGCGCAATCGGCCCACCTCGGCCAGGTCGTGAGCAACGCCACGCCGGCAACCGACGCTGTCGCGATGCGGGTCCGAGACCTCGCCGGGCGGCTCGGTTTGCACCGTGCCCCGCCGACCGTCATCGTCCCGTACCGGGTGCCACCCATGCTGTGGGCGTACTTCGGTTCGGTACGGCTCATCCTCCCCAGCGAGCTCTTGGCCCACCTCGACCGCAAGCAGACCGACGTGATGCTCGCTCACGAGCTCGCCCACCTCAGCCGCCGTGACCACTGGGTCCGGCATCTCGAGCTCGCGGCGATCGCTCTGTTCTGGTGGAACCCGGTCGCATGGTGGGCCACCGCGCGCGTTCGGCACGCACAGGAGCTGTGCTGCGACCAGCGCGTGGCGGCGTTGCTGCCGGACCACCGTCGGGCGTACGCGGACTGCCTCGTCGAAACCGCTCGCTTCCTCTCCGGCCGGCGTCTCCCGCTCGGATCCCCCGCCAGGGCGATGGCCGACCTCAGCCAGCTGAAAGGCAGGATCTCGATGATCATGAACGACGCACGCGACCGCCGGCTGTCGCTCCCCGTTCGACTCATCGCCGCCGCCACCCTCGTCGCCGCGCTCGCCGTCACACCGGTGCTCACCGCGACGACGAACTCACCCGACGACGTGAGTCAGGGACGGCCGATCTCACTCGAGCTCGATGGCGCCGACCTGCTCGACGTGCTCGCTACATTCTCCGACATCACCGGCGCCGAGATTCTGGTCGAGTCCGGCATCTCCGGCACTGTTACGGCGAGCTTCGACCAGGTCCCTTGGGACGCCGCGCTGGCCAAGATCCTCCAGAGCCACAACCTCGTCTGGCAGCGTGCGGGTGACCAGATCATCGTCCGCCAGGCCGACGGAGAGTCGCTGGTCGCCGTCCAACCCGCCGCCGATGAACCGACAACCCGGCTCGCCGGCAGGCTCGACGGAGCCAAAGTGTTCCGTTACGTGCCGGACGCAAGCATCTCGGAACCGGTCGCGCTCGACAAGGTGCCGCCGAAGTACCCACCGTCGGCTCGCGAGGCCGGTGTGAGTGGGTCGGTCGTCGCTGACCTGGTCATCGACGAGGTCGGGACGGTCCGTGACGTGGTGATTCTCGAGAGCCCGTCGGATGACCTGTCGGCCGCGGCGATCGACGCCATCGAGCAGTGGCGCTTCGCCCCGGCGATCATGGACGGCGAGCCGGTCGCTGTGCGCTACATTGTGACCGTGATGTTCCGGTTAGAGTGAGACCACTCAGGCACCGGCTGCGGCCGGTGCCTTCTCCTTTCCTTCTCCCTTTCGCTCTCCCTTCGTGACGGTGTATGTCCACGGTCCGCCGGCACTCTGGCGCGTGATGAGGAGCGGGGAAGGGAGAAGGAGAGGGAATCCGGAGGGACACGAGTATCATCGCCCAATGGACACCGAGACGATCCGCGCCCTCGACAAGGCCGCGGATGCCATCTCGCACGCCGACGCTCTCCTGGTCACCGCCGGCGCCGGCATCGGCGTCGACTCGGGGCTGCCGGACTTCCGCGGTAACGAGGGCTTCTGGCGCGCGTACCCGCCGATGCAGCACCTCGGCATCGGCTTCATGGAGATGGCCAATCCGATCTGGTTTCGCCGCGACCCCGAGCTCGCCTGGGGGTTTTACGGCCACCGGTTGAGTCTGTACCGGGCCACCGAACCGCACGACGGCTTCCGGATTTTGCGCGAGTGGGGTGAGTCGATGCCGCACGGCTCCTTCGTCTTCACCTCCAACGTTGACGGCCAGTTCCAGAAGGCCGGCTTCGACCGCGACCGCATCCTCGAGTGCCACGGCTCGATCCACCACTTCCAGTGTACGAATCACTGCACCGGGATCACGCGGTGTGGCGACGACGTCGTGGTCGACGCTGCGACGTTCCGTGCGACACCCCCCTTGCCGCGATGTCCGGCGTGCGGCGCGCTGGCTCGTCCCAACGTGTTGATGTTCAACGACTGGGGATGGCTGCCCGAGCGCAGCGCCGCCCAGGAACGCCGTTTCGCCGACTGGACCGGGGCGCTCGGCGACGCACGGCTCGCCATCGTCGAGGTCGGCGCCGGGACCGCGGTGCCGACCGTGCGCATGACCTCCGAGCAGCTCGCCCACCGGCCGGGAGCGACCCTGATCCGCATCAACCTGCGACAGCCGCAGGTGCCGGGTGACCACCTCGGAGTCGCGCTCGGAGGATTGGAGGCGCTCGGTGGGATCGAGGCACGGCTGCGGGGTTAGACCCGATTGCGCAGCATGAGCTCCTTGGGGTGCGGCTCGAGGTAGAGCTGTCCCACCAGGTAGTCCACATGGTGGCGGTGGACGTGGTGGCGCAGCATCGTGATCGGAACGATGAGCGGCACCAGCCCGTTTCGATAATCCTCGATCAAAGCGAGCAGCTCGCGCCGATCCGACGCATCGATCACCTGACGCAGGTAGCCCAGCGTGTGCTGCAGCACGTTGGCGTGCCGCTTGGGCGAGGCGCGGCGCTTGAGAATGTCGAAGAACTCGTCCTCGTACTCGGTGAAGATCTCGCCATCGGGACGGCGTCCGAACGAGGCCACCAGCTTCCCGAGCCGCCGGTAGCCGGCCTCGTTGTGGACCCGCAGCAGCATCTTGTGCGCGGTGTGGAAGGCGATGAGCCGCGACCGCGTCAGCCCGACGCGCTCCAACGCCCGCCAGCGGTGGCGGCAGAACAGCCGCTCGACGAAGTTCTCGCGCAACACCGGGTCGTTCAGGCGGCCCTCCTCCTCGACCGGGAGGTTCGGCCAGCTTCGGAGCAGCACCTCGGCGAAGATGCCGACGCCCTTCTTGTCGGGCATGCCGCTGTCGTTCCAGACCCGAACCCGCTCCATACCGCAGGTCGGCGATGCGCGCTTCAGCACGTAGCCGTCGAGATCGAGCTGCTGGAGCTCGCCGACCTTGCGCTCGGAGTACGTCCGCATTCTCTCGGTCAGATCCTCACCGCTCTTGGGCTCGACCAGGCGCGCGTCGTCGGCCGTCCCCTCGAGCCGGATCGTCGGCCTCGGCGTCCCGAGGCCGATCTCGACCTCGGGACACACCGAGACCCAGTCGACCCACTCGCCGATCACATCTGTGAGATAGCGGTCGCGTTTGTGGCCGCCGTCGAATCGGACCTTGCGGCCCAGCAGGCACGACGAAATGCCGACT
>JASFPU010000121.1:0-7748 GCA_050115855.1 Holophagae bacterium | reverse complement strand
TGCCGCGGCTGTTCGTCGTTCAACAGGAACGGGGCTTTCTCTCCCTCATCCTCGTCCTCAACGGCGAGCCGGCGGTGATCAGGACCAAGCCTCTGGCGGGCGACGACTGGTCGGTTGTCGAGCGCGAGCTCGGCCTGACGGTCGGCTTTGCGGCCCGTACCTTCGACATCGAGCCCGGCCTCGAGGTCGTCCTGTCCGTCGAGGATCGGGTGCTGTCCGACCGGCTCCGCGGCTGGGTCGTGGCCGCCGAAGGTCTCGCCCCGGCAGCCATCGAGCAGGATCCGTCACCGTCCCTCGACGGCACCGCGGTCCGCGATCGTGCCGGCGCGTTCCGGATCGACCCGCTGGTCGGGATCGTGTCAGGAGGGCTACGATGATCGCACCCAACCTCGCCTCGAAGCCGCACCTGAACACACGCCCGGTGCGGATCGTGACCGTGGTGGCAGGGGTGCTTGCGGTCGTCTTCGCCGCCGTCAACGTGGTGGTCTGGCTCGACAGCAACCGATCGCTCAAGGAGCAGCTGGTCCACCTCGATCAGCTCGAGACCGAGCACGAGCGCCTCGCCGCCGAGGTCGCCGAGCAGGCCGCGGCGCTGGATCGGGTGCCGTGGCGGTCACTGACCGCGAGAATCAACGGTGTCAACAGCGTCATCCGCGAGCACCGATTCTCCTGGCTCAGCCTGCTCGACGACATCGAGCGGGTGCTGCCGTACGAAGTGCGTTTGACCAGAATCTCGCCGAGGGTCGGCGTCGACTCGGTCACTCTGTCCCTCGAGGCGGTGGGCAAGACGCGCGACGCTCTGCTGGATCTGCTCGACCGCATGATCGCGGATCCGAGCTTCAGCGAGCCGACCCCGCAGTCGGAGATCAGCCCCGAAGAGTCGGGTTTCGGCTACGTGCTCACCCTCACCGTGCAGCACCATCCGGCGGAGGCGACGCCGTGAACTTCGACTGGAGACCGTGGCGTCAGCTGTTGCCGCTGTGGCTGCCGGCGGTCGTCCTCGCGGTGGCCTCGGTCGGTTTCTTCTTCTACCAGACCTCGGACTCGGTGGGCCGGTCCGCGACGCTGGCGGTCAAGATCGACGAGCTGACCTCCGAGGTCGACCGGCTGACCGTACTGCACGGGCTGGTCGAAAGTGATCGCCAGGAGGTGGCCGAGCTGCAGACCGACTTCCAGCATCTCAACGACGAGGTTTTCTCGGACCTCGACCTCCGCTTGACGCGGATCATGCGGGCCGTCGGGTCGGCGACCCGTGACGCGGGCCTCCTGCCCGGCGCCTACAGCTACTCGGCCGACCAGGATGACCAGCTCGGCTACGTTCGTTTCGGGATCGCGTTCCAGGTTGATGGCGAGTACGGGCAGATCCGCAGGATGCTGGCGGCGCTCCAGGCGAGCCCCGAGTTCCTGATCGTCGACGGGTTGACGCTGGTCAAGAGCGACGACCCCGCGAGCCGGTTGCTCAGTATCGGTGTCCGGCTGTCGACCTATCTCGGCGAGGCGGACCCGACCCGGCTCGCGCGCCTGACCGGCGGCATCGCCAAGGGCCCGGGGGCCGACAATGGCTGATCTCCGTCGGATGACTCCGGAGCAGAAGAGGCTCGCCGCGCTTCTGGCGATCTTGGTCGTCGTCGGCGCGGTATGGGTCAGCCGCATGATCGGGCAGGGCGGTCTGGCGGACGCCGGCGGACGTGAGGCGGGAACCGAGTACGAGCCGCGCGAACTGCCGCAGCTGGCCGAGGTTTCGAGCTGGGAAGGCGGCGATGTCGGCGACACCACGGCGCGCAACCCGTTCACGTTCGGAGCGCCGCCGACACCAACCCGCAACCTGACCCCTCCGCCGACCCGGGTGCCGCTGCCGACGCGCGTGCCGCGGCCGACGCCGACGCCGAGGCTGTACCATGGCGCGGACGGCGACATTCTCGGTCCGCCGCCGCCGTTCGAGCGCGAGTACCTGGGTTCATTCGGACCGGCCGAGCGCCGCGTGGCGGCGTTCCGGCGGCAGGGTGTCGAGCCCGAGATCACCAAGATCGACGTCGGCATCGAGGGCGAGGTTCTCGACGGCGTCTTCATCATCCGTGAAATCGGCCTGGAATCGGTGCTGATCGGTTTCGTCGGCTATGACAGCTCGGAGGACACACGTGTTCCGTTGGCAGATGATTGACATGCACTCTGGGGGCCGACGTCTCGTGGTGGCGCTGAGCCTCGTCGTACTGGTGTCGCTGGCCGGTGGATGCTCGTCGTCGAAACAGACCGCCGGTGACGGTGAGGACGCCTTCGAGAAGGGGAACTGGGACGCCGCCGTCTACTACTACCTCCAGGCTCTGGCTGAAGATCCGGACAACTTGGAGTACAAGCTCAACCTCACGTTCGCGCGTCAGAAGGCGTCGGCGGAGCACTTCCAGCGCGGCACGATGCTGCGCGAGCTCGGCCGGCTCAAAGCAGCGCGCGACGAGCTCCAGATGGCGGTTCAGCTCGACCGCACTAACCAGTTCGCCGAGCAGCTGCTGCAGCGGGTCACCGAGGAGATCGCGATTCTCAGCCGTCCCGACGGCGCGCGTGAGCTCGAGGAGCTCAAACGCGCGGCCCGCGAGGCCAAGGTCAAGCCACCGGTTCTCGATCCACGTTCGAAGGAACGCATCACCCTCAACTTCCCGAAGCCGAAGCCGGTGAAAGAGATCTACCAGGCCATGGCCAAGGCGTACGGCTTCAACGTCCTGTTCGATCCGAAGCTCAAGGACGACCGGATCACTATCGAGCTCAACGACCTCACCGCCGAGCAATCGCTCGAGATGGTGATGCAGGCCGCCGGACACTTCTACAAGGTGCTCGACGAGCACACCATCATCATCGCCGATGACACACCACAGAACCGCAGGGAGTACGAGGACCTGGTGATCAAGACGTTCTTCCTGTCGAATGCCGACGTCAAGGAAGTCGACAAGCTGCTGCGCTCGTTGATCGAGGCGCGCCGCCTGTCGACCAACGAGCAGCTCAACGCCATCACTCTGCGCGACACCGCGGACAAGGTGGCCATCGCCGAGAAGCTGATCCAGGTCAACGACAAGGCGAAGGCCGAGGTGCTGGTCGATGTCGAGCTGCTGCTCATGGCGCGCCGAGACCAGTCGGACATCGGTGCGGCGCTATCGAGCTACACGTTCAACCTCGGGCTCGACACGGCCCAGGTCAGCGGCACAGACGGACAGGACGGATCGCTCTACCTCGACGAGTTCAAGAACGTCTCGCGTGGTGACTGGTTCATCAACATTCCGAGCGTCGTCATCAACCTCGCCAAGTCGTCGGGCAACGCCGAGGTGCTCGCCCAGCCGCAGCTGCGGATCACCGAGGGCGAGAAGGCGAGCCTGCACATCGGTGACCGAGTGCCGATTCCGGTCACCAGCTTCAACACCGGTTACCAGGGGGCTCCCGGCAGCGTCACGCCGATCACGTCGTTCCAGTACCAGGACATCGGCATCAAGATCGATGTCGAGCCCCGGGTCCACCACAACCGAGAGGTGACGCTGAAGCTCACGGTCGAGGTGTCCAACCTTGGCGACGAGGTGTCGGTCGGGCCCAACCAGACCGCGGTCACCATCGGGACGCGCACGATCACGTCGGTGATCCGGCTCAAGAGCGGCGAGTCGAGCCTGCTCGCGGGGTTGATCCGCCGTGACACCACCGAGACCACGACGAAAACCCCCCTGTTGTCGGACATTCCACTGCTCGGCCGGTTGTTCACCACCAAGGGCAAGGACTACCGCCGCACCGATCTGGTGCTGACCCTGACGCCGTCCATCATCCGCTTCCCGGACATCAACGAAGAGGACCTGGCGCCGATGTGGGTCGGTACCGAGAGCCAGATCTCGTTCTACGGATCCAGATCACCGCGAATCGAGTCGGGACGGGCGCCACGCGGTCCGTTTGACCCGCGCGCCACGACCAGGCAACCGACCGGAACCGAGACCGGCGAGACGCCCAGTCGGGAGAATCTCCCGTTCGGTGTGCCGCAACCGGCAGCGCCGCGACGTGCCGAGCCGTCGGAGAGCGAGGAGGGCGGCGGTGGCGTGGAGCTCGTGCCCGGCCTCAACAAGAGTCTCGAGCTCACCGACCCATCCGCTGTGGCGCCGGACCAGGACGAGGACGTGGCCCCGCTTCTGGTCGGCTTCGAACCCTCGGTACTGTCGCTCGCCGTCGGCGCCGAAACGTCGCTCCAGCTGGTCGCACGGGGCGCTCCCGCCGATGCGTATCGAATCCCGCTGACCGTGTCGTACGATCCGAACCGCATCGCGGTCGACAGCGTGGCGACCGTCGAGGGTGTCCGAGCCGCCGCCCAGGACCTCGAGCCGACCGAGGGCTGGATCGAGCTCGATCTCGAGGTCGGGACCGCGTACAGCAAGGGGCCGCACGGCCTGGTCGTGATGCGGATCCGGGCGCTCGAGCCGGGCTCGGCGCCGATCGTCGTGACCGCCGGCGGAGCGACCACGAGCGCAGGCGTCGGGATTCCGGTGACAGTCGGCAACGGCGCCCTGTTCGTCACCGAGCGGCCGAGTGTTGTCGGAGTCGATCGATGATGTCGCACCTGCACCGTCGTCAGCGCGGCTACACGCTGGCCGAGCTGGTCATGGTGGCGGCTCTCATCGCGCTGCTGTCGACTATCGTGCTTCCGGTCGCCAAGTTCACTGTCAAGCGGCGCAAGGAGGCGGATCTCCGGCTCGCCCTGCGTCAAATGCGAACCGCGATCGACGAGCACAAACGGTTGTCGGATCAGGGCATGATCCCGGTCAAGCTGGGCGGCGAAGGCTACCCGGAGAGCCTGGAGATTCTGGTCGAGGGCGTCGATCTGGTCGGCCAGGAACGCCGGCAGCGCTTTCTGCGGAGGATTCCCGTCGACCCGATGACCGGGGAGGCCGAGTGGGGTCTGCGTTCGTACCAGGATGAGCCCGACAGCACGAGCTGGGGCGGCCAAAACGTCTATGATGTGTACTCGCTGTCCGACGGCACGGCGCTCGATGGGACGGAGTACAAGGACTGGTGAATCATGATTCGTGGCAGCAGGTGCACTGACGGGTTCACGCTGATCGAGCTGATCATCGTGATCGCCATCATCGGCATTCTCGCGACGATTGCCGTGCCGGCGATGCAGGACGCCCCGACCAAGGCCCGTGAAGCCGTCATCCGAGCCGATCTGTACCAGATGCGGTCGTGCATCGACCAGCACCTGGCCGACAAGGGGGTTTACCCCGAATCGCTCCAGGCACTGGTCGACACCGGCTATCTCCGCTTTCTTCCGGCCGACCCGTTCACTGGGGAGACCGAGGGGGTGTGGCGCGAGATCTCGGCCGAACCGACCGACATCGAGGATCTCGAACCGATCGACGACGATTTGATGCCCGAAGGGGGCTTCGGCATCATCGATGTGAAGTACGCCGACGACACCCGGGTGGCGTTGGACGGATCGTTGATTTCGGAGTGGTGATGGTCCCTTTCCGTCTCCCCCTCCCCCTCCTTCTCCCTTACCGCGACCCTTTCCCGTTGGTCGTTGCATCACGAGGGAGAGGGAGAGGACCGATCCTGGTCGGGAACGGGAACGGGAACGGGAACGGGAATGGACGTCGACGCGGGAAGGAGGCCGGCTACACGCTGGTAATGCTGGTCATCATGATCGCGATTCTGTCGATCTCGATGGGCGTTGCGGTCCAGACCGCGTCGTTCCAGATGCGGCGGGAGCGCGAGGCCGAGCTGATCTTCCGCGGCGAGCAGTTCGT
Source organism: Holophagae bacterium (assembly GCA_050115855.1). Lineage (GTDB taxonomy): Bacteria > Acidobacteriota > Thermoanaerobaculia > Thermoanaerobaculales > Sulfomarinibacteraceae > JAHECW01. The sequence goes on along the minus strand of JASFPU010000121.1, from coordinate 1,986 downwards.
CGAGGCGATCCGTCTATTCAAGGCCAAGTACGGCCGCTACCCCATGCGGCTCAAGGAAATCTACGAGGCGAACCCGCGGGTCATCAGAAAGAAGTGGAAGGACCCGATCACGGACTCCGACAACTGGGGCCTGATCTTCCTCGGTCAGGAGGGCAATCGGCTTGGGCAACAGGGCCGGGGAGTTCTGGGGCCCGCGGTGCCCGGGGCGGGAGACGAAACCGGTGCCCGACCGATCTCCACGCAGACCCCGTTCGGCCAGCCTCAACCGTCGCTGGGGGAGAAGGGTGACGGCTCCGACTCGGTTCGCGGCGGGACCGGCGACGACCCGACCGGACTCGGTGCCGTCGACGCGGACCGGATGGTCGGTCCAATTATCGGCGTCCACTCGACCTCGTGTGACGAGTCGATCAAGGTCTACGAGGGCCACACGACGTACTGTGAGTGGAAGTTCATCTACCGCGAGCAACCACAGGTCGGTGGGACGCAACGCGGTCGACGGGGTCCGCCGACGAATCGCGGTCTCCACCCGAGCGACTGGATCAAGGAACCGGGAGAGGGCGAACCGGGCAGCGGAGGACCCGGCGGGCCCGGGGCGCCGCCGCCGATCCGGACGCCGCCTCGACCGTAGGCCGGTTGTCGATGTCGGCGAACCCCGAGCCTCCGGCACTTCTGATCCAACACCTGCCCGACCGCGAGACGGTCTCTGCGGGGATCTGGCTGACGCGCGGCTCGGCGCACGAAAGCGACGACGTCGCCGGCGCCACCCATCTCGTCGAGCACCTCACGCTGCGTCGGTGCGGCGGCCGCGATCGGCGTTCGCTGGCGGCGGCGGTTGACCGCCTCGGTGGCGACGTCGACGCCTGGACCGGCAGTGAGCTGATGGGCGTCAGCCTGACCACGACCACCGACGCCCTCGGCGAGGGGCTGGCCCTGCTGGTCGACGCGATCACGCGCCCGAGCTTCGAGGCCGAGGACGTCGAGCTCGAGCGACGGGTCATTCTCGCCGAGCTCGAGCTGCTGCGAGATGATCCGACCGAACTCGTGGAGGAGGCTCTGCTGGACGCGGCGTGGGACGGACACCCGTTGGCACGCCCGGTGATCGGCACCGCGGATGGCGTGGCGGCCCTCGAGATCCCGACCCTGGTCGAGCACCACCGCCATCTCGTCCAACCCGGCCAGGTCGTGGTGTCGGTCGCCGGCGACGTCGACGGGCTCGATCGCGACGCCTGTCTGGCGGCGCTCGATCTGTCTCATCCTCCTGTGCCGGTGCCGCTGCCGGACCTCGAATGGCGTGCCGGCCGGCGATGCGTCGTGCGCAGCTGGGCAGATCAGGTCCACTGCCGACTCGCCTTCGAGGCGATTCCCTCGAGCGACGACCGCCTCGCGACCATCAGCGTGCTCAACCGGGCCCTCGGTGTCGGCGCCTCGAGCCGGCTGTTCCAGCGCCTGCGCGAGGACGAAGGGTTGACCTACGACATCTGGTCGGCGCTCGCGCTCCGCCGACCGGGCGGGCTGCTCGAGATCGGCTGGGCCTGCTCCCCGGTCGCCAACCCGCGGGTGTGGGATCTGGTGCTGGCCGAGATCGGCCGCGTGACGCGCGACCTCGACAGCGACGAGATCGACATCGCGCGCGAGGGCCTGCTGCGCGGGCTGCGCATGGACAGCGACCTGCCGGTGGCCCGCTGTGCGATGGACGTCGCGGAGGTGCTCGATCGTGGTCGGCGCTTCGACCTCGAGGTCGTCAGGTCCGAGCTCGAGGCGGTCACTGTCGACCAGGTGCGCGCCCTCGCCGACGAGATTCTGCGTCCCGACCGTATGGCGGCCGCCGTGTGCGGTCCTGAAGGCGCCGAGCTGCCGGGGTAGCTGCGGGCGGCTGGCGGTCTTCCTGCTGGCCGGGGTGAGCCGGAATGGGCGCGTTTCCGGCGGACGTGCCGTCTCAAACGATGTTGGGAAGGAGCGCGCCCCAGTCACCACACCAACGCTGGC
>JASFPU010000120.1:0-7759 GCA_050115855.1 Holophagae bacterium | reverse complement strand
GACCACGCCGTGCTGGCCGAGGAGTCCGGTTGGACGCGGCGCGGCGACGACCGTCCGACGTGGATCGTCGACCCGCTCGACGGGACGACCAACTTCGTCCACGGCATCCCCCAGTTCGCGGTCTCGATCGGCGTCGCGGTCGGCGACCGGGTCGAGCACGGCGTCATCGTCGACCCGGTGAAGCGGGACGTCTTCCGGGCCGGCCGTGGTGTCGGCGCGACCTGGAACGGGCGGCCGTGCTCGGTGACCTCTCGGCCCGGCCTCGCCGGCGCACTGGTCGCGACCGGATTCCCGTTCAAGGCCCACGAGCTGCTCGACCCCTACCTGGCGATCTTCCGCGACGTGTTCCTCGCCTGCAAGGCGATTCGCCGGCCCGGCGCCGCGGCGCTCGACCTGGCGTACACGGCATGCGGGCTGTTCGACGGCTTCTTCGAGTTCCGGCTGTCACCGTGGGACCTCGCCGCCGGTGCGCTGCTCGTCACCGAGGCGGGTGGGGTCACCAGCGATATGGACGGTGGTGGTGATTTTTTCGCGACCGGCGACATGGTGTGCGGCACACCGGGGGTGCACGCCGATCTGCTCGACATTGTTCAACGCCACCGCGACCGCTGGCACTCGGAGTGACCGGCGGGGCGACAGCCAATTCTGTATAATCGCCCCATGACCGATCAGGAGACCGTGAGTAAACGGGAGATGGTCCAAGCGGTTGCGAACGCCATCGCGCTGACCCGGGCTGAAAGATACGAGGACGCGGTCGTTGCCTTCGAGGCCTTCCTGCCCAAGCTGTCGAGCGGTTCTGACGACGACAAGCGTTTGGCGGCGTCGGCGTTCTCGTACTACGGTCTGTGCTTCGCCGCGCTTCGGAAGCAGTACTCCGACGCCATCAAGTACTGCGAGCTGTCGCTCAAGGTCCACCCCAAAGAGCCCGACCACTACGAGAACCTGGGCAAGATCCACCTGCTCGCCCGCAGCCGCAGGGGCGCGGTCGATGCGCTGTTCAGCGGACTCGATCTCGACCCGGACCATAAGGGCATCAACGAGGTCCTCGATCTCATGGGCCGGCGCCAGGACCCGGTGATCTCGTTCCTTCCCAGGGACAACGTCCTCAACGTCTATCTCGGCAAGCGTCGGCACGAAAAGCTCGAGGATCGCCGGCTGCGGGCGATCGAGCGACGCAACAGGCGGCTCGCGGCGCAGCGCCAAAAGACCAACGACGACACTCACGTGTCGAGCACGAACGGTCCCAAGAAGTAGCGCCCGGCACGCGACGCCCGGCCGAGCTCGAATTCCCTTGCCATGAAACGGGGTGGGGTTTATCCTGGGCGCCGCCACTCTGGCCCGCGCACGCCGCTGCGGGTCGGGTCAAAAGGCACGGCCACAACGAGCCGTTCTCGATTCCCACGCGGAGGTTTTTTCATGGCAAAGCCACGAATGGTCATGATCGACGGCAACGAGGCGACAGCCTCGGTCGCCCATCGCATCAACGACGTCTGTGCCATCTACCCGATCACCCCGTCGTCCAACATGGGCGAGTTCGCGGACGAGTGGTCCGCCAGAGGCCAGACCAACATTTGGGGCACGGTTCCCGACGTTATCGAAATGCAGTCCGAAGGCGGCGCGTCGGCGGCGGTGCACGGGTCGCTTCAGGCGGGCGCACTGACCACGACCTTCACGGCTTCGCAGGGACTGCTGCTGATGATCCCGAGCATGTACAAGATCGCCGGCGAGCTGACCTCGGCGGTGTTCCACGTCTCGGCACGGACGGTGGCGACCCACGCGTTGTCGATCTTCGGTGACCACTCGGACATCAATGCCGTCCGCCAGACCGGCTGGGGTCTGATGGCGTCAGGCTCGGTCCAGGAAGCGCACGACATGGCCTGCATCGCCCAGATGGCGACGCTGGCCTCCAGGATCCCCTTCGTCCACTTCTTCGACGGCTTCCGGACGTCGCACGAGGTGTCCAAGATCGAGTTCCTCGAGGACGACGATCTCAAGGCGCTGATCGACGACGACCTGGTCCGGGCCCACCGCGAGCGGGGGCTGTCGCCGGAGAACCCGGTGGTGCGCGGGACATCCCAGAACCCCGACGCCTTCTTCCAGTCACGCGAGGCCATCAACGGCTATTACGACGCCTGTCCCGGGCACGTCGTCGACGCCATGAAACGATTCGGCGAGCGCACCGGCCGCATCTACACACCATTCGACTACGTCGGCCACCCCGAGGCGGAGCGGGTGATCGTGATCATGGGCTCGGGCGCCGAGGCGGCGCACGAGCTGGTCGACCACCTGACCGCCGACGGCGAGAAGGTCGGCGTGATCAAGGTCCGGCTCTACCGTCCGTTCTCGGCCGAGCACCTCATGGCGACACTGCCGCCGACGGTCCAGCGGATCGCGGTGCTCGACCGCACCAAGGAACCGGGCGCGGTCGCCGAGCCGCTCCACATGGACGTCGTCCACGCCCTCGTCGAGGCGCGCGCGACCGGCGCGAGCCCGTTCGCAACCGACCCGATCGTGGTCGGCGGCCGCTACGGGCTGTCGTCGAAGGAGTTCAACGACGCCATGGTCAAGGCGGTGTTCGACAACCTCGCCGCGGACCAGCCGCGCAACCACTTCACCGTGGGCATCGTCGACGACGTCACGCACCTGTCGCTCGACGTCGACGACGACTACGACATCGCGTCCGACGACGTCTTCCGCGGTGTCTTCTTCGGCCTCGGCGCCGACGGCACGGTCGGCGCCAACAAGAACTCGATCAAGATCATCGGCGAGGAGACCGACAACTTCGCCCAGGGGTACTTCGTCTACGATTCGAAGAAGGCGGGCGCAGTCACCATCTCGCACCTCCGCTTCGGGCCGCGTCCGATCCGCGCCTCCTACCTGATCAAGAAGGCCAAGTTCGTCGCCTGCCACCAGTGGGTCTTCATCGAGAAGCTCGACATGCTGGCCTATGCCGAGCCGGGCGCCACTTTCCTGGTCAACTCGCCGTTCGGGCCGGACGAGATCTGGGACCGGTTCCCGCGCGAGGTCCAGGAGGACATCACGGCGAAACATCTCAAGGTCTACTGCATCGACGCCACCAGCGTCGCGCGCGACACCGGCATGGGGCGCCGCACGAACACCATCATGCAGACCTGCTTCTTCGCCATCTCGGGCATCCTGCCCCGTGACGAGGCGATCGCCAAGATCAAGGAGGCGATCAAGAAGACCTACGGCAAGAAGGGCGACGAGATCGTCCAGCTCAACTTCAACGCGGTCGACGGCACGTTGGCCAACCTCCACGAGGTGACGGTCCCGGACGAGATCACGGCGACCACGTCGCGGCCGCCGATCGTGTCGGAGCAGGCCCCGGACCTGGTCCAGCGGGTGACCGCGATGATGATCGCCGGCAAGGGCGACCTGCTCCCGGTCTCGGCGTTCCCACCCGACGGCACCTGGCCCACCGCCACCACTCAGTGGGAGAAGCGCAACATCGCGATCGACATCCCGGTGTGGGACGAGGAGCTGTGCATCCAGTGCAACAAGTGCGCCCTGGTCTGCCCGCACGCCGCAATCCGAGCCAAGGTCTACGCGCCTGAGCTGCTCGACGGCGCGCCCGACACCTTCAAGTCCGTCGACTACCAGGCCAAGGACTTCGAGGGCAAGAAGTACACGATCCAGGTCGCGCCCGAGGACTGCACCGGCTGCACCCTGTGCGTCCGGGTCTGCCCGGCGAAGGACAAGTCGAACCCGAAGCACAAGGCGCTCGACATGGCGCCGCAGATGCCGCTGCGCGAGCCCGAGCGTGCCAACTACGACTTCTTCCTCGAGCTTCCCGAGGTCGACCGGACCGAGGTCAAGCTCAACGTCAAGGGTTCGCAGTTCCTCCAGCCGCTGTTCGAGTACTCGGGCGCCTGCGAGGGCTGCGGCGAGACACCCTACGTCAAGCTGCTCACCCAGCTGTTCGGCGACCGAGCTCTGATCGGTAACGCCACCGGATGCTCGTCGATCTACGGCGGGAACCTGCCGACCACTCCGTACGCCGTGGACGCCGACGGACGCGGGCCGGCCTGGAACAACTCACTGTTCGAGGACACCGCCGAGTTCTCCCTCGGCTTCCGGCTCGCCGTCGACCAGACCCGGGAACGGGCGATCCGTCTGCTCAAGGACCTGAGTGCGGATCTCGGCGACACCCTGGTCACTGAGCTCATTACCGCCGATCAGACGAGCGAGCAGGGGTTGGCCGAGCAGCGCGAGCGGGTCCGCGCCCTGCGCGACACGCTGGCCGGAATCAACGGCACGGAGGCCAAAGAGCTCGCCCACCTGGCCGACTACCTGGTCAAGAAGAGCGTCTGGGGCGTCGGCGGCGACGGGTGGGCCTACGACATCGGCTACGGCGGCCTCGATCACGTGCTCGCCATGGGCCGGGACGTCAACCTGCTGGTGCTCGACACCGGCGTCTACTCGAACACGGGCGGCCAGGCGTCCAAGGCGACGCCGATGGCGGCCGCTGCCAAGTTCGCCATGGGCGGTAAGGAGATGAACAAGAAGGACCTCGGCCTCATGGCCATGGCCTACGGCCACGTCTACGTCGCCCAGGTCGCGTTCGGCGCCAAGGACAGCCAGACCGTCAACGCCTTCGTCGAGGCGGAGTCGTACCCCGGCACCTCGTTGATCATCGCCTACTCGCACTGCATTGCCCACGGCTACAACCTGGCCGACGGGCTCGACCACCAGCAGATGGCGGTCGACAGCGGCGCCTGGCCGCTGTACCGCTTCGACCCGCGGCGCGCCGCGATGGGCGAAAACCCGCTCAAGCTCGACTCCAAGGCGCCGAAGATCGCCTTCGACCAGTACGCCAACTCAGAGACCCGATTCCGCATGCTCCAGAAGACCGATCCCGAGCGCGCCAAAGAGCTCCTGGCCAACGCTCAGCGTGCGGTGACGGCCCGCTTCGACGTCTACCAGCAGCTCGCCTCGCTCAGCTTCGACTCCGACAGCGACGCGGACGCGAACTGAGGAAAGGGAAAAAGGGGGATTGAACATGGACCTCACCACGCGCTACCTCGGACTCGAGCTGAAACACCCCATCACCGTCGGCGCCTGCCCCCTCGGCACGGAGATCGACACCATCAAGGCTCTGGAAGCGGCCGGCGCCGCGGCCGTCGTGCTGCCGTCGCTGTTCGAGGAGGAGATCATGGCCGCCGCGCGAGGGGAGCTGGCCATGGAGTCGATGGGCGCGGGCTTCGCCGAGGCCGACTCGTACCTGCCCAACCCCGACGGCTACCACATCGGCCCGGGTCAGTACCTCGATCACCTGGAGGCCGCCAAGAAAGCCGTGTCGATCCCGATCATCGGGTCGCTCAACGGCAGTTCGGTGGGCGGCTGGACCGGCTACGCCAAAAGGATGGAATCGGCCGGTGCCGACGCTCTCGAGCTCAACACCTACTACCTGGCGTTCGACACGGACGAAACCGGGGCCGAGGTCGAGCAGCGGACCATTGACATCGTCAAAGCGGTGGCTGACACCGTGTCGATCCCGGTGTCGGTCAAGCTGTCACCGTTCTTCGCGTCCTTGCCCAACTTCGCCGTCGAGCTCACCAAGGCGGGCGCCGACGGGCTGGTCATCTTCAACCGTTTCTACCAGCCGGACATCGACATCGAAACCCTCGAGGTCGTGCCGAACCTGCGACTCAGCACCGCCGACGAGCTCCGGCTGCGACTGCGTTGGCTCGCCGTGCTGTCGGCCCAGACCGGGCTGTCGCTCGCCGCGACCGGCGGCGCCCACAGCGCGGTCGACGTCATCAAGGCGGTCATGTGCGGCGCGCACACGGTGCAGCTGGTCTCCGCACTGCTCATCCACGGTCCCGAACACATCGGCCGGCTGCTCGAGGCGATGGAGTTCTGGCTCAACGAGCACGAGTACGAGTCGCTGGCCCAGATGCAGGGCAGCATGAGCCTGGCCAAGGTCGAGAACCCCAAGGCCTTCGCGCGGGCGAACTACATGAAGATGCTGGATTCCTGGGAGATGTGAGCGCTCCCTGGCTCTGAAGCACCACGGGCGGGCCGATCGGCCCGCCCGTGATCTGACCAATTCGATCCCGTTCCCGCTCCCGATCCCGTCCCCGACACACCCCACTCGGGATCGGGAACGTGACCGGGAACGAGCATCATCCCGAAACGAAGGGATTCGACGCCTTCTCTTTCCCGATCGTGGTGTCCGGGCCGTGCCCGCAGATGACGCGGGTGTCGTCGGGCAGAGTGTAGAGCTGGGAGCGGATGGACTGCTCGAGAATCGGGAACGAGCCGCCCATGAGGTCGGTGCGGCCGATCGAGCCGGCGAACAGCACGTCGCCGGCGATGACGAGGCGCTCCGGCGCGCCGTGGACGACGAAGCAGACGCCGCCCGGTGAGTGGCCGGGTGTGTGCCGGACCTCGAGAGTCAGTGCGCCGAGCTCGATCCGCTGACCGTGCTCGAGCCACAGCGTCGGCTCGGGCGGCGCCTCGACCTCGAGGCCGAACATCCGGCCCTGCATGGCGACACCCTGGTAGAGCTGGTGCTCGTCGCGGTGCAGGCCGATCGGGATCCCGTCGGGAAGCCGCTGGACGAGGTCGGCGGTGCCACCGGCGTGGTCAAGGTGGCCGTGGGTGTGGAGCACCATCACCGGCTCGAGACCGCTCGCTTCGACCCGCTCCTCGATCCGGGCGGCCTCCTCACCCGGATCGACGATCGCGAGCTTCCCGGCAGTGCGGTCACCGACCAGCACGCAGTTCGCCTGGATGGGCCCGACGGGAAAGACCTCGAGCAGGATGCTGCTGCCATTTTCGTTTTTTCGGCCTGCTTTCGACATGGTGCGACTCCTCGGTGTTCGGGCCTCGACTCGAAATCAGGCCGAAAAAACGAACTGGTCAGAACAACTCGCGAATCAACTGCCCGAGCATGACGCGGAGCTTCCTAGCGGCCCGGCGCCCCTCCTCGATGACCTCCTGATGGGTCAGCTCGCGATCGACCAGACCGGCGGCGGGGTTGGCAGCGAGAGAGAGCACGCAGACCCGCATCCCGAGCTGTCGGGCGGCGATGACCTCGGGCACGGTCGACATGCCGACCACCGTGCCGCCGACGGTGATGAGCATTCGGATCTCGGCCGGTGTCTCGAACGAAGGCCCGGGCATGGCGCAGTAGACGCCCTCGCGCGCCTCGAACCCGGCGTCCGCCGCCGCGGCCAGCGCCAGCCGCCGCAGTTCCGGGTCGTAGGCTGCTGACATGTCCGGGAACGGCGGCCCGAAGTCGCGCCCCCAGTCGCCGACCAGCGGATTCGTGCCGAGCAGGTTGATGTGGTCCGACACCACGACCAGCGAGCCGGGCTTCATCGCCGGATCGAGCGCGCCCGACGCGTTAGTCGCGATCATGACGTCGGCGCCGAGCAAACCGGCAAGCCGCACCGGCGCCACCACCTCGGCCACCGAGTAGCCCTGGTAGAGGTGGAATCGGCCGTTCATCACCATCAAGGTCTCGTCCGCGCGCCGCCGCAGAGTGACAGTCTGTCGGTGGCCGACCAGCTCGTGCATCGGAAAGTCGAAGACGTCGGCAAGGTCGACGGTCTCGGCGGCATCCCAACCCGGAATCTCGAGCTCCAGACCGGATCCTGCGACCAGCAGACCGCGCACCTTGCCCGGCTGAAACCGCTCGCGAAAGCGGTCCGCCGTGGCGCGGATGGAGGCGGGAGTCATGGGCTCGGCCACGGCGGTGAGGGTAGCAGATGCGCGACGCGGCGGGCGGGAT
>JASFPU010000119.1:0-7767 GCA_050115855.1 Holophagae bacterium | reverse complement strand
TTTCCCGAATCTGCGGTTGGACATCGATGTGACCATCGCGGTCAGCGAAGATATTGAACGTGTCCGAAACATCATTCTCGATCTGGTCAAAGACGATCCGGCGTTTCTCGACGATCCTGCACCTCGCGTGGTGGTGACTGCCCTCAATGACTACAATGTCGCGCTCCAGTTTCAGGTTTGGGTTGGGCAGGAGCGCGAGCACGTCATCCGCCGCTTTGAATTGAGGGAGAAGATCTTCACCAGCCTGACAGAATCGGGCGTTCATATGCCCTATGAGACGATCGAGCTCGTGCCCGTCGAGGTGAAAGCTCGAATCCAGGCGGAGAATCGGCTGAACTGATTCGGCCGTGGGATGAACGGTGTCGGGTCTATCCGACGCCGATGTGTACGTGGCACTGATCTGGAAATACTCCTGCAATCCCGTCAAGGTGGCAGGGCCGCGACGGCTCATGCATAGGGCCACCCATCGATGGCGCCACGACGAAGCGCATGATCACTCGCTCTTTGCAAGACCGAGCAGGAGCGCCTCGTTGTCCTCGGTGTCGAGGAACTGGTCGAACTCGAAGGGTGCCAGAAGGAAGGGTGCCACGTTCCCCATTGCACCATTGTCCTCTTTCACTTGGCCGAGATTGCTGCGTCGAGGCGGTTGATGTGCTCGCCGCTCGAGACCCTGTTGTACACGTGGTACGGACCGCCTTCGACCACGATTCTCGGCCGTCTTGCCAGTGCCGAATGCCTCCGACAACAGCCCACCTCGACTTTCTGAGGTTCGAAAGCCTGGCACCAACAACTTCTGAGGACCCTCGACCGGCGCTTCGCAGGAGGTCGACGTCAGCTTCGGTTTGCGCGGCGGCCGCGGAAAGGAATTCCGAGCCGGCGCATCCTTGAGCGCAGCGTGTTGGGGTTGACACCGAGCAGCTCGCCGGCGCCGCCGGGGCCGTGGATCTTGCCGCCGGCGAGATCGAGCACGCGGCGAATGTGGCGCGCGGTGACGGCATCGAGGTCGAGGACCCCGTTGTCGGGCGGCGATGCGGCTGGAGCGGGCTCGGCCCGCCCCGGCGCGGCGAGGTCGTCGAAGCGCAGCGGCCCGCTGCGGTGGAGGATCATGGCGCGCTCGACGAGGTTTTCGAGCTCGCGCACGTTGCCCGGCCAGCTGCAGGTGATGAGCTGTTCGATGGCGCCGGGGGCGAGCCGCGGGGTCTCGCCGAGCTTGAGCTCGGCGGCGACACGCCGAAAGACGGGGACCGCTACCATGTCGAGATGGAAGGGGCGCCGCAATGAATCAGAAGGCGGCCGCGACCGGTCCCGGCGCGATGTTCTTCGTCGCGATCGAGCAGAGCTTTCCGCCGGGAGTACGGATCCTCAACGACGAGCTCGCCCTCCCCATCCTGCCCCTCGGGTCGAGAATCTGGGTGCGGCTGCTGCGACCGGTCAAACGGTGGCTGGTCCGCAAGACCGAGGCCAAGGTGCCCGGGTTGTGGGCCGGCATCACGACGCGCAAGCGATACATCGGCGACGCGCTCGCCGAGCACCCGGCCGCCGCCATTGTCGATCTCGGCGCCGGGTTCGACACCCGGGGCTGCACGCAGGCCGGGACCCCGGTGTGGGAGGTCGACCTCCCGCTGAACATCGAAGCGAAACGCAGCCGGATCCGGAGTCTCTTCGGTGACGTGCCGCGACATTTGAATCTCGTTCCGCTCGACCTCGACCGTGGGGACATCGGTTCTGCCTTGACAGCCGACGGCTACTCCCCGGACGTCGCGACCTTCTTCATCTGGGAGGGCGTCAGCCAGTACCTCAGCGAGGAGGGCACCCGGGGGGTCTTCGACTTTCTGGCGAAGGCACCTGCCAACAGCCGCCTGGTCTTCACCTACGTGCCGAAAGACTTCATCGACGGCGACCAGCTCTACGGCCAGGAGCACCTGTACCGCGAGATGCTGGGCGAGGACTCGATCTGGCGCTTCGGCATCGACCCCGAGGGCGTTGACGGGCTGCTCGCCGGTCTCGGCTGGCGGGTGGTTGAGCACCTCGGCTACGACGAGCTCGGCGAACGCTACGTCAAGCCCACCGGGCGGGAGTTGGACTGGATGGCGATCGAGCGCATCGTCCACGCGAGGAAGTCATGAAAAGCACCATCGTCGAGCACCTCGAGCCGGGGTTCGAGCCGGTGGCGCCGATCGATGGGTACAACGTTGATCGATGGGTACCACGTTCACCGTTGCACCGTTGTCCGCGCCGAGAAATCACCGTTGAGGACAACACTCGTGCAATGGGGAACGTGGCACCCACCCGACACGCATCATGTCAACGTGGCCCCCATTCCATCCTCCATTCCCATTCAGAACCTCATCGGCACGGTCGTCGGGTCATTGGTCGCGTTGTCCACCACCGAGGCGAAGGCGACGATTCCGCCGCCGGTCTCCACCGTCACCGAGGCGTAGCCGCGGTCGATGTCGTTGCGTCCGGCGATCCGGGAGAACGGTTCCTGGAGCTGGATGCGTTCCATCGCCGCGAGGGTGCGGCGCCGCGCGGCCAGCTCGTCACCGTCCCCGTCGAACAACCGGATGAGGACCCGGGCCGAGAGGTGACCGGAGTTGAGGATGACGACGTTGGTGCGGAACGACCCGTTCTGCTCGAGCTGGGGGAGCCACACGGTTTGGCCGGCCTCCGCCGAGGACCCGACCGGCACCGCGTCGATGAACTGGCCGTAGGTGCCGGCGTCGCCGACGTTGTAGGTCCGCGAGCTGGCGAACACCAGCCGGTCCGAGAACACCTCGACGCTGCCGCCACCGCTCTGCCCGAGCCCGCCGACGAGGTTCGGGAGGGTCCTCTGCTCGCCGGTCGAGAGCACGACCGTTTCGGCGGTCGAGACGCCGTCATCGGACCGATAGCGGACCTCTGCCGTGGCGACCCCACCCGAACGGTTCAGCAGACACAGATCGGTCCGCCACGCGCTGCCGTGCGCGCCGTCGGTGTTCGCCGCCGCGCCCAGCCACTGGTCGGCATACCCGAGACCCTCCTTCATCGCGATGGTGGTCGGGTCGTCGGTCTGGTTGTCCACGACCGAGCCGTAGGCCACCACGTGCTGGCCGAACAGGACCGACACCACCGCGTAGCCCGAGTCGATGTCCGCTCGACCGCCTCGGTGCCAGAACGGCCGGTTGACCTGCACGGTGGACTCCGGCGGGACGGTCCTGGTGAACGACGCGACCGGAAGGCTGCTGCCGTCGAGCAGCGTGATCGCCACCCTGGCCGGGCGTTTCCACCCGTTGTGGAGACCGATGTTGCTTCGGAAACCGTCGTTCTCGACGAGCTGCATCAACACCGCCTCGTCGCCGGTCTGCAGCCCCCTGCTGGGCTCCAGGCTGTCGATGAACTGACCGTAGGTGCCGTCGGAGGCGAGGTTGTAGGTGCGGGACGTGACCGTCATCGGTTCGGAGGAGAAGACCCGCAGCGGGAAGGAGCCCTCGACCTCGAATCCCGACAGCACGTCGTCGAGGACGAGGTGCCGGCCGGGCGCGAGCTCCAGCTCCTCGTCGGCGAAGCCGTCGCCGTCGGGAAGACGCAGGCGCACGTGGTTGGCCAGGTACGACCGGTTGAGCAGCCCGACGTCCGATCGCCACTCGCTCGACCCGACACCCGAGGCGTGCGACACGACCGGGATCCAGACCTCGGTGGGAGCGGAGCCCACCGGCTCGGTCGCCACGCCTACCGATTCCCACAGATCGTGACTCGGCCACGAGGCGATTCGGGGAAAGTCGATGCTCTCGGCGACCGGGTCCTTGTTGGTCATCATGACGAAGGTGATCCCGTCTTCGCGCCACAACGCGAGCGTGTGCACGCCCGTGCCGCCGCCGCCGTGGGAGCGGACGTCCAGCCCGTCGTCGAGGTTGACCAGCCATCCGAGACCGTGGCCGCTGTCGACGTACATGCTCTCTTCCGTCCACCCGCGGCCGTAGCCCACGGTCTCGCACGCCGGGAACGGCAGCTCGGCCATCCGCGCCCGGGTCGCCGCCGTCATCAGACCGCTCGCGTCGTCGAAGTCGAACAGCGCCGAGTACAGGCGAGCCAGGTCGGGCGCCGAGATCGCCCAGCCGCCCGCCGGCAGGGCGTTCTCGAGGGGCACCCGGTAGCCGTCGCCCTCGATCGGGTCGTAGTCCACCTCGGTGGGGGCGAGCTCGGTGGCGAGCATGTGGCCGGCGCGCGGACGGCCGACGCCGATCGGCCGGAAGACGTTGTCGTTGACATAGTCGACAAAGCTCTGACCGGTGAGCTCGCGGATGATCTCACCGAGCCACATGTAGCCGTAGTTGTTGTAGTCCCAGCTCGTGCCGGGGTCGAACGCGAACGGGTGGCCGGCGATGTACGACAGCGTCTCCCCGATCGTCGGCGGCGATTCGCCGCCGGTCGCGTTGACCACCAGGTCGGAGACCACGTAGACGTTGTCCTCGGAGTACAGCCCGCCGGTGTGGGTGAGCAGGTGGTCGATCGTGACCTCGTCGAGACGCGGATCCGTGGCGCCGCCGGGCAGCGGTTCGAGCGCGACGACCGACATCGCCGGCGTCGTGTATCCGATGAGACCGCGCTCGATCAGCTGGTGAATTGCCACCGACGTGATCGACTTGGCGATGCTGCCGGAGCGGAACAGTGCGGTCGGCGCCACAGGGTCGTCGTCGGGCTCGCCCCAGCTGAAGCCCCTCGCGTAGACCAGCCGGCCGTCCTTGACGATCGCAGTGGTTGCGTCACGGATGTCGTTCTCGCGGAGCAGGGAACCCATCACGTCGTCGACGGCGGCGAGCTCGGGAACGTGCCGGCCGGTGATCCGCAGCTCCCGTCGGTCGTCGACGGCCGGCAGGATCGTGTTGACGATGATGTCGAGGACCGCGGCTTCCTGCGCGTCGGCCACGGGTCCCGGCACGTCGGAGTCGGAGTGGACCGCGACGACCAGCTCCAGACCCGGGACGCAGAAGATGAACTGGCCGCCCCACCCCCAGGCGGTGTAGATCCGGTACGGCGTCGAGCGGTCGAGCCACCACAGGAAGCCGGCGTGCAGCTCGGTCAGCGGCCCGAAGGCGCCGAGGTTGAAAACCACCTTCGAGGTCGAGGCGTTGACCCAGTACCGCGACACGATCTGCTCGCCGTTCCAGCTGCCGCCGTTGACGAAGACGAGACCGAGCTTGGCGAGATCCTCGGTGCCGAGAAACAGTCCGTGGCCGCCGTTGGCGTAGCCGCCGGTCGTCATCCAGCCGCGGTTGGTGATCCCGAGCGGCCCGAACAGGTAGGTGTCGGCGAAGTCGAGGGTCGGCATCCCGGTCGCCTCGGTGAGCATCACGGACAGCAGGTGGGCCGCCGCGGTGTTGTAGTTCCACGACGAGCCGGGGACCGATGCCATGGGGCGTGCGAGGATCGCGCCCACCGGGTCGGGACCGGTGATCCAGGGCTCGACATCGAGATCCTCGTTCCACTCGAAGCCCGCGGTCATGGTCAGGAGGTGGGCGAGCAGGATGTTCTGCTTCAACGGATCGGTCGGGACCAGGTCGGGAGGCAGGTAGTCCACCATCCTCGATTTATTGCCGTGCGGGAAGTACCCCCGGTCGGTAGCGATACCGATGAGCATCGACATCACGCTCTTGGTCACCGACCGGGACTGCTGCGGCGTGCCGGGCGCGCCGTGCCAGTGGCCCTCGCCGATGACGGCGCCGTCGCGGACCACGACCATCGATCGGATGAAGCCCTGCTGCTCGGCGGTGTCGAGGGCGGCGGCGAGGGCGCCGGGGGCGACCTGGTGGCGTGCCGGCGTGTCCCGGGGGAGGGGCACGGAGGCGGATGCCGTCGAGGCCGCCGACAGCAGGGCGGCCGCGATGACCGCGACGAGGGTCGCGGCTTTCTTGAACGGGCGCAGGGTGTGACTCATGGTGTTCCTCCCCGTGAATGTCGCTGTGTACATCATGAATATGGGTCCTGCGGCCCCCACGCGCATGACGGTGAAATGAGGTTTCGGTGAGGGATCGGCGAGGGCCGGGACCTCCGGTCGCGGTCCCTCCGATCTCGGCGCCGGTTTTCAGAACCTCGAAATGAACGAGACCGAGACCGTGTCGGCGAGCTCGGAAAGATCGACGGCGAGATCGAGCTGGAAACGCTCGAACGCCAGGCCGAGCCCGGCGGCGAAGTGCACCTGATCCTCACCGCCGCCGAGCACCGCCTCCGCCACGTAGTTGGATCCGCTGTGGGAGATCCGATGGTCCGGATCGAGCCACACGCCGGCCCTCAACGAGACGATCGGCGCCATCGTCAACATGGCGTACTCGGCGCCGAGGTGGAGCTCGTCGGCATCGTCGATCCGAAGCTCGTCGTCAGACCCGAAGATCGACGAGTACTCGACGTGGTCCCACTCGAAGCCGAGGGTGATGCGGCCGTTTCCCGAGCTGTGGGAAGCACCGAGGCCGTGGACAGGTGCCACACTTCGGGTTGGCGCTTTCTTTGGTGGATGGCAGCCATCCGGCAATGGGGAACGTGGTGTGCGCCGAGCAAAGCTCGGGGGAAGGGGAAGAGATGACGTGAGATGAGTCACTCGGAAACTTTCCGAACAGATCCTGCGGGTCGAGTCCCGCCCGGCCAAGGGTGGCCACCAGCCGGAAGCGAGTCTTGCGTGGTGCTCGGGTGACCGTCACTGCGAAGCGTAGACAGCGAAGATGCAGGCCGTGTGATTGAGCCCCGAAATTAACTACCTGTGGGAGCCGACGCTGTGTCACGAGCGGAAGGCAACATCGCGAGCGCTGAATGGCCTGGCGCTCCGGTTCCGCCGGGGTCTGGTGAGAGCAGGGCATGCATCGAGAGGATCTGACGGGAACTCGGGAGATCCTGTTTTCTCCGTTCTGAAGAAGCCGGTAGGGGAGCCGGAAGACCAAAACCCAGGTCCGTCGCGGGTAGTGCTGGCCAACGGCGGGAGCGAAACAAGCAGCGCGAGGGCGGTACCGGCGGGCGAGTCAACGAGCTCCCCGGGATGGATTGCAGGAAGTCGGAGCGCCTCATAGTACCGATGAGTCCGGGGAACCGAACCTAGAGGGACCCGGAGGAGGGAAGGGGGCGCCGGGGCATGGAACCGATGGAGGGAAAGATGGAGAGGGCATCGAACCTCGGAACCATCCAAACGGGACTGGATCGGATAGCTGGGCTGGCGGGATTCTCGACCAGCAGGTGTGCAACGGCTTGCCGTCGCACAGCGAACCCACGCGCCTGAAGAGCCGGATGCGGGAATTCTGCACGTCCGGATCTGTGGGGGGCCCGGGCGGGTAACCGCCCGGGTCTACCCGACACCGATTTGGCACCGATTTGGGGATTGCAGGCAGATGCCCGCCACACCGCCCGGAGATCCGGAGACCAGGGCCACCGATCATCAGTCGGAGGCGGCGGAATCCCAGTCGCCCTTCCTCTGCCGCTTGCAGATGACGATGGTGACGTCGTCTTCCTGCCGTTCGCCCTTCCGGAACTCCCGCACGGCCCGGTGGACCTCGGCGACGATCTCAACGGCGGTAGCAAGGCAGTGGTGAGACACAACCTCCAAGAGCCGCCCACCGCCGAACTCCTCGCCGTCGGGAGACTCGCACTCGAGAACGCCGTCGGTGGCAAAGACCGCGATCTCTCCGGCGCCGATCTCGGCGTGCTGCATCACGCACTGCCATCGATCGCCGAACATGCCGAGCGGCAGGCACTTCGAGACCATTCTCGCGACCAGCTCTCCGGAGCCGTCGACGATCACCCCCTCGG
>JASFPU010000118.1:0-7860 GCA_050115855.1 Holophagae bacterium | reverse complement strand
GATGACATGACTCACAGATCACACAGAGTGACATCGGCTCCAGCACACAGAGACACCGCACATTCCATAGCTCGAACCAGATCACGCCGTCGCACACCGCCGGGGACTTGTGCTGCTTGCGGTGTGCGGCATCGCAGCCGCCGATCGTCTCGTCCGCACCGATGGATCGAAGAAAAACCCGGCGCCCTCGGAGATCGGGCGGAGCTCGTCGAACCACACCGCCCGACGGTCGTAGTGGGCGAAAAAGACACGGTTCACCCACTCCGGCCGCCGACCCTGGATCATCGTCAGGACGAACACCCGTCTGCCATCGACCACGGCATCGCCCAGGACGAGGACCTTGCCGGGAGTCGCGGACATCACCGGACCGCGGACGGTCCGACCGAGACCGGAGACGCGGACGTAGGCCTCCGAGAAGATCTCCAGCGCCTCGACCAAGGGAAGCTCGAAGTAGGAGCGGGGACCCGTGTCGCGCGCGACGAAGAAGTAATACGGCACCGCGCCCAGTCGGACCTCGTCGTTCCACAGCTCGGCCCAGATCTCGGGCGAGTCGTTCACGTGGCGGATCACCGGTGCCTGGCAACGGACCACGGCGCCGGCGTTGCGAACCCGTTCGAGAGCGCGCCGCGCGGCGGTCGTCTGGAGCTCCCTCGGATGGGAGAAGTGCGTCATCAGCGCAAGCTGCCGACCACTGCGACGAACCGTCTCGAACAGGTGCAGGAGGTCGTCGGCGTCGCGGTCGGTCGTGAACCGGTACGGCCAGTACGACAGTGCTTTCGTCCCGATTCGAATCGACGTAATGTGCTCGAGGTCGTCCCCGAGGAGCGGTTCGACGGTCCGCCGCAGCAGTTCGCTTTTCATCACCATCGGATCTCCGCCGGTGATCAGGACGTTGTTGACCTCGGTATGGGCTCGAAGATAGCTCACCAACAGGTCCACCTCGTTGCTCGAAAATCTGAGCCGTTCGACGGTGGAGAACTGCGGCCACCGGAAGCAGTAGGTGCAGAAGGCGTGGCAGGTCTGGCCGGCGGACGGAAAAAACAGCACGGTTTCCCGGTACTTGTGCTGGCAACCCGGAAGGGCCTCACCGTCGACCGTGGGGACGTTGAGCTCCATTTGGCCGGCGGGGTGCGGGTTCATCCGCAGCTGGATGTTCCGAGCGGCCGCGCGAACTTCGCTGGCAGCCGCGTTCGTCGAGATCAGCTGTTGCAACTGGCAGCGGTCGCTCCGCCGAAGCATCTCGGCCTGCGGGAAGGTCAGCTGGAAGATCGGATCGTCGGGGATCTCGGACCAGTCGATGAGCTGGTCCAAGACGTAGTCGTTGACTCTGAAAGGCAGCACGGACGTCGCGACGCTGAGCGACAGCAGTGTGTCTCGCGGCAGCGCGTACCGTCGCCGGATCGTGTCGAGATGTCGACGACCGTACGCTCGGAAACGCGGCACGTCCGACCTGTTTCTCTGTGCCATTGAACCTCCTCGAACCGCGTCGCGGTGGTCCTCGACACCCGATGCCGACCAGTGTGCGGGCTCCGTCGAGACACTCCCATTGAAATCGGGTTGCAAGATCAATACCGGCGGAATGAGAACCGCCGGCACGGGTGAGCGGGAGGTCGGTCGGGTCGTCGGAACCGCCGAAGGTACCGGATGCAGACGCCGAACCCGATGCACAGAGCCGTTCACTGTCGGGTCGAGCTGGTGGGATCCGTCAGCGAAACGAGCAAATTGCGCGGCCTGGACGCCCCGGAATCCGACAATTCGCGAGCTTTCAACCGCTCTGCATCCCCGACGCGCGAGCCGGAGACCGACGCGATCGGGCGGCGCCCCGGACCGGAACCGCCGCCCCCGACAGCGCGGCCGCAGTGTCGTGTCGCGGTGAGCGGGCGGCTGCGATCGAACGGACCTCGGAGCTGACCGTCGACGCCGCCCGTGGCACGGATGTTGCTGCATTGACAGATGAACGTTTCGCTGCTCCGCGGCGCCATCGGCGCGTCGCCGATCTCGCCCGGCGCCAGGGAGGTGCGGTCATGAGGGCCTACGTCATCTTCTCGTCGAGCGAACCCGTGCTGGCCGTGACCCGCCAGTCGATCCGCAGCCGGGCGGTGCTCGATGAGCTGCGTCGAATCGGCTGTCTGAAGTTCATCGCCCGAGAGGTTCCGATCGATCACGTGCGCTGTCAGTACGGCGATCAGTACGATGCCATCGAACGGGCGGTCAAGGGCGGCAGCGCGCTCCGTGTCCTCGACTTCAACGGCCGTCGGATCTTCCGTCACCTGCCGTTCTCCGAGTTCGGTCGCGCCTACCGGCTCGAGCTTCCCGACGTCGTCAGCAGACCGGATCGGCGCGCCACATCGCGCGGTCGGAACCCGAGCTCAGAGCTCGGGAGGCGCTCCGTCGCGGTGTTTCCCTGATCAGAGGCACCGGGGAGTCAGACGAAGCATGTCGGAGTTCCCTGGCCCACGAACCGCGCGACGAGCGAGCTCCACGCACACACCGACCTCGCTGCCGCGAGCCGTGGCCAACGGCGGCGACCGCGCCGCCACGTCCTGTCGGAAGCCCGGAAACCCACCACCCGGTCGATGTGACAGAGAGGAGACGTACCGATGAGCTCTCAGCCACGACGTATTCTGGTCCCGACCGACCTCTCACCCTCGTCCCAGTCCGCACTCGAGCTCGCCGAGCAGCTCGCCGGTCCGTTCGAGGCGGAGATCCACGTGCTCCACGTGCGGACGACGATCGACAGCCCCATCCTCAGCCCGGAGGACCTCGGCGAGATCGAGGACATTCTGTCGGCCTCTGACTCGCGCGCGCAGCAGGCGCTCGAGAAGGCGGTGGAAAAGGTCGACGTCCCGATCCACGTCCTGATCAGGCGCGGCATCACACCGGTTGCCGCCATCCTCGATGCCATCGACGAGCTTCATTGTGACCTCGTGGTGATGGGAACTCAGAGCCGGCCGGGCTTCAAGGGGCTGCTGCTCGGCTCGGTCGCCAGGGACGTCCTCCGTCGCTCTCCTGTCCCGGTGCTGACCACCCGATCCGCGAACGACGTCAGCATCCCACCACGACGCATCCTCGTCGCCTTCGACGCCTCTGAGGCCTCGCTCGAGGCGGTTCGAACCGCGGCGGTCTGGGCACCGCTGCTGTCGGCGAAGGTCACTCTGCTGCACGTGCTGGAGTCGGTCACCTACCCCGACTTCTACTTCCTCTCCAGCCCCCGAGAGAGCCAGATGGAGCACATCACCCAGGAGAGCCTCTACGCTCTCGCCAGGGTCGGCGACGAGCATCTCGGGGGCATCGACCACGACACCGCCGTGATCCGCGGAGGAGCCGCCGAAGGCATTGCCGATCATGGGTCGAGCGGAGGCTTCGACTTGGTGATCTTGGCGACCCGGGGTCTCTCGGGCATCTCCCACACCCTGTTTGGATCCGTCGCCGACCGGGTCACCCAGCTGTCTCAGGTCCCGGTGTTGACGGTTCGAGGAACCCGCACTGCGGTCGGAGACGCGACGGGAACCGCTCAGACGTCCGGCCGACGAGCCCGGCGAGGACCACCTGAAACAGAGCAGCCATCGCCGTTTTCGGTCGAGCGGACTCAACGGATGACGGTGATTCGATTGCATGAGCGGGAGCTTCTCGCCGGTGCCGATCTCCGTCTGATCAGCGGGCTGTGGGATCTTCTGGACCGTGAAAGACGCGATCCGCGCTCAGTCACCGTCGCGCTGTCGCCACCGGGGCTCTTCGACCCGTCCGGCCTGGAGCGTCTGGTCGGACACGCGAGTGATTGGGACGGACCGACGACCACCGAAATCGGCAAGCGGATCGTCCGCGAGGAGAACGTGATCCAGCGTTTCATCCAGGCGATCCGAGCCCTGGACTCGTTCGTGATCGGTGTAGTCGGCGGCAACATCGCGCTGCAGCTCGCAGCGCCGCTCCTCGCCTGCGACTATCGGATCGTCGCCGCCGACACCGTCTTCGTCAACACGATCCAGAGCTTCCCTCGGGCACCGTTGGG
This sequence comes from Holophagae bacterium, assembly GCA_050115855.1. Lineage (GTDB taxonomy): Bacteria > Acidobacteriota > Thermoanaerobaculia > Thermoanaerobaculales > Sulfomarinibacteraceae > JAHECW01. The sequence continues at coordinate 3,851 of JASFPU010000118.1, read as the reverse complement.
ATGCGTGCCGTGGTTGCTGACACAGATGGTCGGCAGCGCGAACGCCGCCCGGATCCTGCTCGACCTCCCCAGCCTGACAGCCGAGGATGCGCTGGCCTACGGGTTGGTCAATCGCGTCGCCGACCCGGATCGGCTCGAGGCCGAGTCGCTCGAGGTTGCCGCTCGGATCGGGTCATTCAACCGGACGACGCTGTTCGCGCTCAAGCGCGCGATGACTGCGACGGACCACGACTTCGAACAGTACCTCCGGGAGGAGCGGTCGATCGTGGAACGGATGTCGTTCCACCACCCGACCACGCTTCGGGCGTGACGTCCTCGGCGTGCGGCGATCACGCGGGTCCGGAGTCGCTGCCGGACTCCAGGCTCGGCCTCGAGCCGTGACCGGTGGTCACCGGTCGGCCCTGCTCGACGTCGGGGGCTGTGACCGTTCAAACACCCACTCAACACCGAGCGCCGCTATCATCGCAGCCATGAACATCACCACACGTCACGCCGCCCTCGTCCTTCTTGTCATTCTCTTGCCGCTCGGCGCCGTCTCCGCCGCCTCGAACACCGGGGCCGACGATTCCGATGACGGCCCGATGACCCTCGGCACGGTGTCGCTCGAAGGCCTCGCCTTCCGCAGCATCGGACCGGCGGTGACCGGTGGTCGGGTCATCGACATCGAGATCAACCCACGAGATCCCTCGGAGTACTTCGTTGCCTCGGGCCACGGATCGTTGTGGAAGACCGTCAACCGGGGCGTCACCTTCTCGCCGGTCTTCGACGGCCAGTCGTCGTTCTCGATCGGCGCCGTGACCCTCGACCCGTCCAATCCCAACGTGGTCTGGGTCGGCACCGGCGAGAACAACGCCCACTCCTACCTGGTCCCGGGCGACGGGGTCTATCGCAGCGCGGACGGCGGCACGAGCTGGAAGAACATGGGTCTGAAGGAGTCGCAGCAGATCGGTGAGGTCATCGTCCACCCGGAGAACTCCGACATCGTCTGGGTCGCCGCCTACGGGCCCCACCGCCAGTCGGGCGGCGACCGCGGCGTCTACAAGACGACGGACGGCGGCGAGACCTGGGAGAACGTGCTGCGTCCGAGCGAGCACACCGGGTGCTGGCAGCTCCACATGGACCCGCGCGATCCCGACGTGCTGTACGCCGTCGCCCACCAGCGGCAGCGGTACCTGACGACGATCGTGACCGGCGGCGACGAGAGCGGCATCTATAAGACCACCGACGGCGGCGAGACATGGACCAGGCTCGAGGGCGGCCTGCCGCAGACGATGGTCGGCCGGATCGGCATGGACATCTCGCCGGTGGATCCGGACGTGCTGTTCGCGATCGTCGACGCCAAGGAGAAGAAGGACCAGGGCACCTATCGGAGCGATGACGGCGGCGCGAGCTGGACCAAGACGAGCGATTATCTGACCGCCTACACCTTCTACTTCCAGCGGATCGTCTGCGACACCGACAACATCGACCGCGTGTATGTGCTCGACGTCTTCAACCAGGTGAGCCTCGACGGCGGGAAGACCTGGTCCCGGCTCGGGGAGGACAAGAAGCACGTCGACAACCACACCCTGTGGATCGATCCGAACGACAGTCGTCACATGCTGTCGGGCTGCGACGGCGGCGTCTACGAGACCTTCGACCGCGCCGCGACCTGGCAGTTCAAGGCCAACCTGCCGATCGCCGAGTGCTACAAGGTCACCGCCGACACCGCCACGCCCTTCTACAACGTCTACATCGGCACGCAGGACAACAACAGCCTCGGCGGGCCGTCCCGCACCGTCAACTCGAGCGGGATCACCAACGCCGACTGGACATTCACCCTGAGCGGTGACGGCTTTCAAACGGTCGTCGACTGGAGCGATCCGAACCTCGTCTACTCCCAGTGGCAGTTCGGCAATATCACCCGCTACGACAAGCGCTCCGGCGAACGGCTCTATTTGCGCGGCTACGAGCAGCCCGGCGACGCGGCCTACCGGTTCGACTGGGACGCCGCGCTCATCATCTCGAGCCACGATCCCGAACGGCTCTACCACGGCGCCAACGTCGTCCTCCGTTCCGACGACCGGGGCGAGACCTGGCGCGAGATCAGCCCCGACCTCACCCGCGGCGTGCCCACCAAGCTGCACAAGCTCATGGACCGCAGCTGGTCGATCGACGACATGGTCACCAAGGCCTCGTTCGCCCACATCGTGTCGCTCGCCGAGTCGCCGCTCGACGAGAATCGGCTGTACGCCGGATCGGGCGACGGGCTCCTCCACTACACCCACGACGGCGGTGAGAGCTGGCACCGGGCCGAGCTCGACGGGCTGCCCGAGTTTGCCAGGATCCACCACATCGTCGCCTCGCCGCACGACGTCGACACAGCCTACGCCGCCTGCCACAACTTCTTCGCCGGCGATTTCGGGCCCTACCTGTACCGGACGACCGACGGCGGCGCGACGTGGAGCAACATCAGCGCCGATCTTCCCGAGGAGCGGGGCTCGACCTATGCCATCGCGGTCGACCACGTCGATCCCGATCTGCTGTTCGTCGGGACGATGTCCGGCGTCTACGTCTCCAACACGCCCGAGGTCGCGTGGGTCAAGCTGAAAGCGGGCATCCCGACCTCGGTCCAGGTGACCGACATCGACCTCCAGCCCGACGAGGACGACCTCGTCGTCGCGACCTTCGGCAGAGGTGTGTTCATCCTCGACGACTACTCGCCGCTCCGGCATCTCGACGCTGAAACCCTCGACAGCTCTGCCGCGCTCTTCCCTGTGGCCGACGCGGTCATGTTCGTCGAGGCCGACCCGATGGGGTTCCCGGGCGTGGGCTTCCAGGGCGCGAGCTACTACTCGGCGCCGAACCCGGAGATCGGCGCCGCCGTCGCGTACTACGTCAAGGAGAACTACACGTCTCTCAAGGAGCTCCGCAACCAGGCCGAGAAGAAGCTCCAGGAGGAGGGCAAGGACGTCGAGCTGCCGGACTACGAGCGGCGACGGAAGGAGGCGCTGGAGGAGGAGCCCTCGCTGCTGTTCGTATTCTCCGACGCCGAAGGTCACCCGGTCCGCTCGATCGAGAAACCGGTCAAAGCCGGCGTCCACCGTGTGGTGTGGGATTTCCGGACCGACCCGGTGGATCCGATCTCCCTCGACGCCGACCGGGAGCACGTGCCGTGGGAGGCGCCGGAGCTCGGGTACATGGTCACACCCGGGGCGTACCGGGTCGCGATGTACCGGGTGCAGAACGGAGCGATGACACCCGTCGGCGCTCCGCAGGAGTTCAACTGCCGGCCGCTCAATATCGCCAGTCTGCCGGCCGAGGATCTCGCGGCGCTCGACGCCTTCAACACCGAGGTCGCCACTCTGGCGAAGGCGATCGCCGCGGCCGACGCCCATCGCGACGAGCTGTCGGAGAAGCTGCCGTATCTCGAGCGCGCCGCCCTCAGTGTCGGTGCACCCGACGAGGCCTGGCTGACAGAGATTTCAGAGATCCGGCTCGCGCTTCGAAAGGTCGACGAGGCCCTCAACGGCGATCGGCTCCTGGTGATGGACGAGGGCCAGGCCCGGATGTCGCTCAAGGGTCGGACGGACATGATCGTGTCGTCGCTGTGGGTCACGACCTCGGCGCCGACCGGCACCTACCGGCGCGCCTATCGGGAGGCGCACGAGGACTTCGGCGCGGTACTCGCCGATCTTCAATCAGTCGACACGCGGGTGACCGCCCTCCAGGACGAGCTCGAGGCTGCCGGCGCGCCCTACACTCCCGGCGGGATGCCGGTGTGGGAGGAGTGACGGGAGCTAGACGATCTCGACCCTGGTGATCGGCACGGATTCGTCGCAGGGATCGACGACGAGGGCCGGAGGATTCTC
>JASFPU010000117.1:0-7925 GCA_050115855.1 Holophagae bacterium | reverse complement strand
CCTTTGCATTAAATAGGGTTATGTAATGGCGCGTAGAACCAGCTGAGGTGTCTCATGAAGTGTCTCACACAGCCCTGAGACACCTTTCCGAGCTGTCAAAGCACCATCCGAGCAAGGCCGTCCGGGTACGCCGTCCGCACTGTGCAGACTCAGTGCACCACCCAGTCGCTGCGCTTGACCAGCGTCGCGTCGGGACCGGCCGTGAGCTCCGCAAGGTAGCACCCTTTGGACGCGTAGCGCTGCCCCGGTCCGAAGCTGAGCCGCTCGTACACACCGACGGCGTAGTCCTGGTCGCGCATCATGTCGGTGATGTCCAACAGGTAGTCGCGGTAGAACTCGTCGCGCATCATCTTGAGCTGGCCGGCCAGGTTCCAACCGATGAAGTACATGTCGGCCTGAACCTCGAAGTTGGTCAGCGAAATGTCCCGGATCTCGAGCCAGCGCTCGATCGCGGCCCGGGTCCGCGCCTTGTCTTCCGGAAAGGCGGTGGGGTGCGTCAGCAGGCTGAATGAACGGACGGATTCGGGTAGCTTCGGCAACCCGTCCCCGAGCAGCGGCGCCGACAAGAACACCGCCGGTGGCCGCCGATCCCCGGCCAGCGCGGCCAGCGCCCCGACGTCGTCAGCGCCGAACCACGCGGCGAGCACCGCACCCGGGTGTTCCTCTGCGAGCGCCTCAACCAGCTCCGGCGTGACCTTCTCGTCGTCGCCGATCAACCGATCGACGGGCTCCGACATTCCGATCAACGCGCGGGTCTCGCGCAGCCCACGCGCCAGCGCACGACCGTCCGGCGTGTCCCGGAAGAGCTGGACGACTGGCGCCGAACGGAGCGGGTCGTCCGCCCGGCGGAGGTAGCGCGCGACCGCTTCGCCCTCCTGGTAGACGCCCTTGGAGAAGTACAGCGTGTACCAGTCGGAGCTCGAGATCACCGGAAAGTCCGTCACAGGAAACAGGGCGGGAATCCGGCGCTGCTCACAGAACTCGTGGATCGGCCGCCACTCGCCGTCGCTGATCCCGCCGAGCAGCGCAAACACCGGCTGCTCCGCGTAGAACGCCGCGAGCTGGTCCGGCCAGCTCCCGGCGGGGCCTTCGAGCGACCAGACGTGGAGCTCGAGACGACGGTAGGGCTCCCACTTCTCCTGCTTGTAGTAGGGTCCGCGACGGCGACGCTCGTCCTCGTGCCGGACCTGCGAGTTGCGATCGCGGACAATCGCCCGCAGCACCGCCAGCATCGCCTGTCGGTCCCGGTCGGATACGCCCGGGGTGACCACGGTCGCGAGGTGCAGCGTGTCGTCCGTGACCCCGGGGCTGGGCTCGTCACACAGCGTCTTGAGGTACGCGATGAGCGCATCCATCTCGTTTTTGTCGAGACCGTAGCGCGGCATGACTAGGTCGAACACGCGACCGTTCGGGTCCTTGCCGGCGCGGATCGCCCGGGCAAGGGTCGTGTCGTCGTAGGCCGGCCGGAACTCGTCCTGGCGGAACTCCTTGGCCAGACGCTCCCGTGCCGTGGCGCTCATTTCGGCCCCGACCATCGGGCGTTTCAGCCAGCCCCAGTTGGTCGGTAGGGTGATCACCGTACCCTCGAGCGAGCCGAGGCCGCTGCGCAGGTGGCAGCTCTCACAGGTAAACATCGTCCCCTCGACGGGAATGTCGCCCTGAACCATCGCCTTCATCGGCCGACCGTCCGGGTTGATCCCCTCGTGGTACATCCTTCGGCCGAGCTCGACGAGCTTCGATTCGGGTGCGTTGCCCCCGTCACCGAAACCCACCACTGCTCCGGCGAGTGCCGCCGCGAGGACGACGGGCGTCCAGACTTTACCGGTTCCACGCGGGTTCATGAGCCGTCCCCCCGGACCTTTTCCAGCTCCTCGATGAGCGACTTGGTCGACACCAACCCGTCGATCTTGATCCACCGGTTGGCGCCGTCCGCCTTGATGAAGGTGACCGGCTGGTGCGACATCTTGTCCGGCACATAGGCATCGAAGGCGTGCATGATCCGATCGATGTCATCCCGATGCCCGGTCAGGAAGTACCAGCCCGGCTGGGCCCGGTAGCGGGCGAGGTAGGCGGTCATCACCTCGGGCGTGTCGTGCTCGGGGTCAATGGAGATCGACAGCAGGGTCGGGCCTCCGGGTCCGGACCCCATCTTGCGCTGGAGGTTGGTGAAGCCCGCCGACAGGATCGGACAGATCGTGGTGCACGTGCCGAAGATGAAGTCGAGCAGCACCGGGTCTCCGTCCTCCACCAGCTCACGCAGACTGACCTCCCGGGCGTTCTGGTCGATCAGGGTGACGTCGGGAATGTCCACGGTCACCGGGACCACGTCGTAGGGCGGCGCCGCCGAAGCGGACCACGCCACTGCGACGATCATGATCGCCGCGAGGGCGCATGCGCGTCCGCGGGCGTCGCGGCGGCCGGCTACATGAGGTCGACCGCGAGATGGCCGAACAGCAGCGGCCAGATCGCCACCACGAGAAAGATCGAGTACGAAGCGAGTGCGAGAGTGAGCCATCGTTTCTCCGATGCCGCGAGCAGGTTGTTCAGGCTCGGCCGGCGCGCGAGTGGTCGGAACAGACCGGGGATGATGCCCCACACGAACGCCGCCACGAGACTGATCACCAGAGCATAGCCTATGTACCCGTAGGCGCCCTGGAAGAGATCGAACGGGCAGTGGTGGGTCGGCAGCTCGTAGTAGCCGACCGACACGAACGAGATGATCGACACCACGCCGAGAACCAGGATCACGGGTGACAGTACGGTGGCGAACGCCGTCGCGATCGCGCGACGCCCGATCCGCGCCCAGGCGAGGACGGCGAAGAAGACCGCCGATGCGGCGAGGAACACCACGATGGTGGGTCCCGCCGGGAGTGATGCGAGGTCGCCGGTCACCCGATCCGACGACTCGGAGAACAGCGAGCCGCAGCACGACGTGATGATGTCCGGACGCAGCCCGGCGAAGTACAGGACCTGGAGCGCGAGGTCGGCGACCGCGATCGGCGTCAGCACGAGCAACGCGCCGTACTTCAACCGCACCAGGGGGAAGTCGCCAGCCCGCTGGTCGACGCCGTTGAGTGCGAGCCAGATCGGCACCAGCAGGATCAGTGCCCCCTTGGTCGCGAGCACCCACCAGCCGATCGGGTTGGCGTTGAGCGACCCGGTGGCGCACATGGCGCCGACCAGCACCTCGTGGAGGTCGTCGACGGTGTGGATGAACAGCAGCCCGGAGCCGATCTCGATCCAGAGCGCGGCGCCGACCAGCGCCGAGACCAGGAACGTCCGGCGCTCCAGCACAAGCTGGCCCTCCGCGCTCGAGCTCTGGTCCCAGCCGCGCAGGATCCTGACGCCGAGCGCCGCGCCGACCACCATCATGGCGACGACCACGGCGCCGCCGGTGAGCAGCGCGAGCACGCCGGCGTGGAGGATCACGCGGTCCCCCGGTCGACGACCTCGCCGTCCATGATCATCACCCGCCGGTCGACGACGGCGTGGCCGATGACCCGCGGGTCGTGGGTCGCGATGATGATCGTCATGCCGGCTTCGTTGAGGCCGGCCAGGATGCCGAGCAGCTCGGCCGACAGTGCGCTGTCGAGGTGGGCGGTCGGCTCGTCCGCGATCAGGATCGCCGGGTTGTTGATCAGCGCTCGGGCGATTGCCGTCCGCTGCTGCTCGCCGCCCGAGATACGCCCGACCGGTGCGGTTCGGCGGTGGCCGATGGCCAGCGCGTCGAGCACCCGGTCGACGCGGTCCTCGATCTCGGCCGCCGGAACCTCGGTCGGTACCAGCGGCAGGGCAACGTTGTCCTCGACCGACAGATCGGGCAGCAGGTAGAGGTGCTGGAAGATGAAGCCGAAGGTCGAGCGCCGGACCGACGTCAGCGCGACCTCCGACAGCCGGGACACCGCCCGGCCGTCGACCGTGACCTGCCCCGAGGTCGGCCGGCTCATGCAGCCGATGATCGACAGCAGCGACGTCTTGCCCGAGCCGCTCGGGCCCTCGAGCACGACCACCTCGCCCCGGTCGACCGACATGGACACGCCGCGCACCGCCCGCACCTCGTCCGGCGCGCCCGAGTGGTAGGTCTTGGTGACGTTCTCGACCACGACCAGGGGGGCGGCGCCGGTCATCCGCGCACCACCGACTCGGGATCGGTGGTCGCCGCCTTCCAGGCCGGCGCCACGGTGGCGGCGATGTACGGTACGACGGTCAGAAACGCGATGGCGAACAGCAGGTAGGGGTCGACGTGCGGTGCGGGCCGTAGCTCGGGGAACAGCACCGACCAGCCGCGCAGCACCGGTCGCAGCACCGGCGCGCCGAGCACGAAGACGTGGGCCATGGCGGCGATCAGCCCGAGCAGCAGTGCGCTGACCGAGATCACGGCCCCCTCCCAGACCTTCAGCTCGAGCACGTCCGCGGTGTCCCAGCCGACCGCCTTGAGGATGCCGATCTCGCGCTTCTCCTCGGCGCTCAGCCCGGTCGCTTTGTCCCACGCCAGGATCGCGAACGCGATGAGCGCGCCCGACAGCATCGCGAGCATCATGCCGCTGCGCCAGTGGAACACCGCATCGTAGGTCCGCAGCACCTCCGACCGGGTGATCGGCCGGCTGTCGGGAAAAGCGCGCTTGATCTTGCCGGCGATCGTGTCGACCTCGTTCGGGTTGGCGATGCGGACCGCGAGATCGGTCGCCGTTCCGTCGTCGAGACCGAGAAACCGGGCGGCCTCGTCCGGCGTCAGCACCGATAGGTCGTTGGTCAGGAGGTCGGACGGAGCGGTGAACACCCCCACCACGTCGTACAGCACCCCGACGGCGGCGGCGTCGACCAGAATGACCTCGCCGCCGACCTCCGCGCCCCACATCTCGGCGACGCCCGCCCCCACCGCGCACTCGGTGTCCGCCTCCGGCAGCCGGCCGTCAACCAGCTCGAGATCGCCGCCGCCGGCGGCCACTCCCATCACGGTCAGCGTCGAGTCGGTGATCGCGTCGTAGGTGTAGCCCCAGAACCGGGGCTCGGCGCCGATCACCCCCGGCAAGCGCGAGATTTCGTCGGCGACGCCGACCGCGATCGGCGCGTGGCGGCCGCCGACGACGCGCTGAACGGTCAGCTCGGGCGCCGCGACGAGCAGCTCGGCGGCCTCCCGTCGCACCGCGTGAGTCAGCAGCAGGACCGAGGCGACGATCGCGACCGTGAACGCGTAGACCGCGATCAGCGCCCAGTTCTTCAGCCGGCGTCGGCGCAGCGACGCGAGGGCGAAGTCGAGAATCTTCAGGTGGCGCGTCACCTCGCTGCGCCGTCCGCGCCGTCGTCAGCACCGGCGCGTCGAAGCCCCGGTGGGGGGCCGGTCACCGAGCCGGCCGGGAAGTGCTCGGGGGCGGCGGGAAAGTCCTGGAACGCGGAGAACAGATCGGTCTGGGACGGGTGCCTCGTGTAGCGCGCCTCGCTCCACAGCGACAGATCGGTGAGGCCCAGCTCGGCGACCAGACGACGCAGCCCGGGAGCCTGCTCCCGCCGCCAGCGTCGGCCCTCGGCGTCGGCCCACGTGACGAGCGCGATGACGGCCGCGACACCGATCGCGACGGCGCAGAGGAACATCCGGGATCGCCTCATGGGTGCACCCGCTCAGCCGACCGTCACCGCGGGCGCCTGCCGTCGAGGCGCTCGACGACCGCCGCGTCGATGGCGTCGAAGGCGAGCGGCGGGTCACCGCCGTGGTCGGCGCGGAAGCTCTCGGCGAGCTCGGTCGACGCGACCGGTACGAGCTCCGCGCCCATCGGCCCGAGTACGTCGGAGCCGACGACGAAGACCGCGTCGCGCGCCGGCAACGGACGCGTCGTGTAGTAGTCGGTGACCCAGATCGCGACCTCGCCGTCGATCGACTCGGGGTGTTGCAGACGGAATTTGAACAGATCTTTCGGACCGTCGAAGAACCGGTGCGACCCATCGGCGTAGACCACCGTGGCGATCCAGGCCGGGTGCTGCGAAACGAACATGCCGCAGGTCGCGCAGCGGTCCTTCGGCCCCGGTGTGGGAGGTCCATCCGCCGCGAACGACAGCACGGCCAGGCTCAGCGACACCAACGCAACCACAGGGATCCACATGCGATCGGGAATCATGCAGGGATCATGGTCGAGTTGCGCTGAGGTGTCAAGCGACCGGACACACCGGCCTTGCGTGTCGGAAACGTCGGTTGTCCGAGTATGGACACCCAGAACCAACGCCGTGACCGCGGTCACTCGAATAATTGCGCAATTGGTTATAAGTCGAAACCAACGCGGGGGCGCGGAAGGGAGGATCCGATCGACGCGAGCGCCCTCGGAGGACCCGACAGCCCGGGTGGGCAATCACACGCACGATCGGGTCACCTTGGAGGGCACAATGAAAGGTCCACGACCGTGTTCGTTGTATTGGATTCCGCTGGCGGTGGCGATCGTCGCCTCCGTCGCCACCGGCCACGCCGACCCGCCGGGACCCGGCATGAACCTCGCCGTGTCGACCGGCTCGGCGACCTATGCCCCGGGCGACACGGTCTCCGTCGAGGCTCACGCCAGCCACCCGAACGGAGATCCGATCACCTGGGTGCGTCGATCGTCGGTGACGATCACCGACACCGACGGCAAACGTCGCTTCCGTGACAGTCTGAGTCTGCAGGGCGGTGGCCACTTCACCGCCGAGTACACGATCCCGAACCGCGCCGCCGTCGGCACCTGGACCGTGGACGTCCGAATCGACGCCGGCGAAGGGCTCCGTGGCTCGGCCGACGCCAGCTTCGAGGTCACCGACGACCCGGGCGGGTGCCCGGACGTCGACCTCGACGGCCACCAGGACGCCGCGTGCGGTGGTACCGACTGCGACGACAGCGACCCATCGATCCACCCCGGCGCGCCGGAGGTCTGCGGTGATGGCATCGACCAGGACTGCGACGGCGTCGATCTGAGCTGCGGCCAGGGCCACGACGGGCTGACCTGGTCCGGCCCCGAGACCTGCCTCCAGTGCCACGGCACCGAGGCCCACGAGGTCCACGGCTCGGTCATGTACCAGTGGGAGGGCGAGGCACCCCAGATGGCGACCGGTCCGGACCGCCAGGGCAAGATCTCGGGCGCGGTCAACAGCTACTGCATCAACATCCTCGGCAACTGGGACGTGTGCGGCAACTGTCATATCGGCCTCGGCGTCCAGCCGTCGGCCGACGCGACACCCGAGCAACTCGCCAACATCGACTGCATGATGTGCCACCAGGAGGCCTACCGGAGGAAAAAGGTCGACGGCCGGTTCGTGCCCGACGAGGACGCCATGACTATGACCATGGACGAGGCGGTGCAGACGGTGCACCCCCCGGGTCGGTCCAACTGTCTCCAGTGCCACGCCAAGGCGGGCGGCGGCGACGCCGTCAAGCGGGGCGACCTGACCCTGGCGCAGATCTCGACCTCCGACCGCGGCTTCGACGTTCACATGGCGACCACGGGTGGCGACATGCGCTGTCAGGACTGCCACACCTTCACCGACCACAAGGTCGCCGGTCAGGGCTCGGATCTGCGGCCGACCGACTCGGCCGACGTGCCCGAGTGCGCCGACTGCCACGCAGTCATGACGACGCCGGACGGTCACGAGGGCGAGTACGTCGAGCGGCACATCGACCGCGTGGCGTGCCAGACGTGCCACATCCCGATCTACGCCAAGGACGCGGCCGACAGTGCGGCGACCGAGGCGACCGAGACCCACCGGACCTGGCTCGACAGCCACAGCACCGCCCCACCCTTCCACCCGGCGCTGCTGACCGCCAATGACCTGGTCCCCGAGTATCGGTTCTGGAACCGGACCAGCCGCAACTCCCTATTGCACGAGACGGCCGTCGTCGACCCGACCACCGGCCGCTACCCGACGTCGAGACCGCTCGGCGCGGTGGACGATCCCGCCTCGAAGCTCTA
>JASFPU010000116.1:0-7945 GCA_050115855.1 Holophagae bacterium | reverse complement strand
TCGGTGGCGGTCTACAAGCACACCACCGGCAAAGTGCCGGGCAACATCCTGCTGATCGGCAACTCGGGCACAGGCAAAACGACGATCATGAATAACATCCAGCGGATGTACCACGAGGTCGTCGAGTACCGGCCGTTCCGCGCCATGACGATCATCAACGCCAACCTACTGGTCGATGCCGAGCGCCTCGAGTTCCAGCCGGCGCGGCTGCTGACCGCCGTCGAGCAGCGTGCCCGCGCTCTGGTCGGTGACACGCCGTCGGCCGAGGAGCTCAAGGCGACCATGGAGCGGGCGACGATCTGTATCGACGAGATCGACAAGATGTCGTCCATCGTGGCCGGCAAACCGAACCCGATCGGCGTCGTGCTGCAGCAGGGCCTGCTGACGCTGATGGAGGGCGAGCTGGTTGCCCATCGCACGCACGTCTGGGAGGACGGCGTCGAGAAGGAGACGACCCTCCCGATCGACACGCGGCACATGATGTTCATCTGCGGAGGGGCGTTCGAGGGCCTGTACGACCAGGTCTACCTCCGGGTGGTCAAGCCGGGCAGCGGCGAGAAGCTCAAGTCGCAGGCGATCCAGACCGCGGACGGCCAGGTCCGGATCGAGAGCCGGTTCGCGCTGAGCGATTTCCTCAAGCCGGAGGACCTCTTCGAGTACGGCATGGTGCCGCAGTTCATGGCCCGGTTCGATGACGTCGTTCTGTTGCGCGATCTCGATGCCCCCGTGCTCAAGGAGATCCTCCTCAAGTCGGTCGACTCGCCGTACCTCCGATCGAAGCGCTACTTCGACGTGCTCGGTATCGAGCTCGAGATCGAGGATCTGGCGGCGGCGATGATCGCCGAAGAAGCGGCCAAGAGCACGCGGACCGGGGCCCGGGCCCTGCGCACGGTGTTCGGCCGCATCGTCAATCGACTCGAGTTCGACCCCTGGGACTTCGACGGACTCGAGAAGAAGGATGCCGGCGGCCACCGCTTGGTGATCACCGGCGACATGGTCCGTCGAGTGGTGGTGAACCGGAACGGCTGATCCGGCGCGGCATTCACTCTCGACCCCGGTTGAAGTACACTGACGTCATACCGCGACACGTGGGCAAAGGAGTCAGAGGCGGAAGCATGGCGCAGTTCATTCTCGTGTACACCCATCCGACCGAGGGTGAGGGACGGTTCGAGCTCGCAGCGGGACGGAGCTACCGCGTCGGCTCTAAACCCGACAACGATATCGTGATCGATCAGAAGGACGTGTCCCGGCGGCACGCCGTGCTGCGGGTCCAGGACGGGTCGTTCCACATCACCGATCTCGACAGCAAGAACGGCACCTTCATCAACGGCGCGAAGACCGCAGCCGGGACCTTCGGCTGCGGCGATATGGTCCACCTGTCGTCGGCACGCATCGTCATCGTCGAGGTCACCACCGGCAGCTTCACGACGGTGCCGGAGGTCATCTCGGAGAGCGGGGACGACGCGACGCCGATCACCGAGGACACCCAGAAGTACCGGAGTGTCGCGTCCATGGAGGATGTCGTCACCCTGCTCGAGCGGACCGCCGACGCGGTGGCGTCGGGCTCGCTGTCCGAGCCGCTCAATTGGGCGGTCAACGCGCTCGGGTTTGACGGGGCGGTGGTCCTGTACCGCGACGACGAGGGCGATGTCGCCATGATGTCGAGCGTCGGCGACCTCGGTGAGGTCGGTCGGAGCCCGGAGATGCTCGCTGCCGTGGCCAATGAGCACCCCCGGTCACCAGAGGGAACCAGCGTTCGGCAGTACGTCGAGAGTGGCAACAACCTGCTCGTCGCCTCGGTCGGGCCCCACTACCTGTTGGTCATGCGGTACACGGGTCGTCCGCCAGCCATCGGCGACCTCAGATCGGTCATCGCGGCCGTCCGCGCCGTCTTGGCGAGCGGCGTTTCGGTCGGCCAGGCGACGGCGCCGATCGAGATCCCCGGCTCGCTCAGGGAGCCGCACCCGCACTCGGGTGCCGACGTGGAAGGTGGCCTCGATCTCGAGGTGCTCGCGACCCAGGAGCTCGCGGTGGCCAGGCACGCCTTCGAGTCGTGGATGATCGAGCGGGCGCTGGCGGCGAGCGACGGCAACCAGACGGAAGCGGCGCAGAACCTCGGACTGTCGCGCACCGGCCTGTTCAAGAAGATGCGCAAGCTCGGTCTGTAGTATCGCGCACGCGAAGCCGAGAGCGCGCCCTCCAGCACAACGCCCTTTGCTATCATTCCCGATGCAGGAGGAGGCGGGCGTTCGCGGCGGTCTGACGATCGTCGAGGAAAGTCCGGACTCCCAACGGACAGCATGCCGGGTAACACCCGGCCGCGGCAACGCGAGGGAAAGTGCCGCAGAGAGAAGACCGCCCGCGGTCGATCGTGGGTAAGGGTGAAAGGGTGCGGTAAGAGCGCACCGCCTCGCCGGTGACGGTGGGGGCACGGTAAACCCCATGCGGAGCAAGGCCGAGTAGGGGAGCCAAGGGTCGTCCGTTCCCGTAACCCGTTTCGGCGGGGGAGGCTCCCGGGTGGGCCGCTCGAGCCGTGCGGTGACGCGCGGCCTAGATGAATGAACGCCGCCTCAGGGCACAGAATCCGGCTTACAGCCTCCTCCTGCATTTTTCGACCCCACGTGAAGCACCACGGGGTGGGTCGAGTGCTGATGAAGTATGGTGGAGGATGATGAGCGAATGGCGCTCCCTCGAACCGGGCGAGCCGATCGGTGTGGTCGCGCTGTCGGGTCCGGTGGACGCGGTGCGACTCGACTCCGGCGTGACCGCTCTTCGGTCGTGGAGCCACCCGGTCGAGCTCGCGTCGAATCTCCGCGATAGGGACGGCTATCTCGCTGGCTCGGACGATGCGCGGCTGGGCGGTCTGGAGGAACTGCTTGATCGGGGCGTCCGCACGTTGATCGCGGCGCGGGGCGGCTACGGCGCGACCCGTCTGCTCGATCGTCTGCCATGGCCTCGGATGCGGGACGAACGGGTCCGACTCATCGGGTTCTCCGACCTCACCGCGCTGCTCAACCCGCTGTCGTCGTCAGCGGTCCAGGTCCATGGGCCGATGGCCGCGGCCGGGCTCGACCGGCCGGGCAACGCTCGGCGGCTCCATGAGGTTCTGATCGGCCGGCTTGTCGGAGAGACCCTGTTCCGGGTACCGCCAGCGGCGGTCGTGCGCCACGGCCGGACATCGGGGATCGCGGTCGGCGGCAACCTGTCGCTGCTGTTGAGCCTGATGGGGACACCCTGGCAGCCGGATTTCGACGACCGGGTCCTGTTTCTCGAGGAGGTCGCCGAACCGCCTTACAGGATCGATCGGATGCTGACGCAGCTGCGCGGCTGCGGCGTCCTGAATCGGGTCAGCGCCGTGGTGTGCGGTCGGCTGCATCGGTGCCGCCCGCACGCCGACTGTACCGAGCGCTGCATCGAGCGGTTACTCGAGTCGACCGGCAGCTCGACTCCCGTGCTGGTTGGGCTGCCGTTCGGGCACGGTGCGGTCAACCTGGCATTTCCCATCGGGGCCCGCGTCACTGTCGACACCCGCCGCAATAGAGTACTCTGGAGTCCATGATGGCGAAGTTCAAGATGACAGGTGGCAAGGACACCCACGACTCGTTCGAACCGATGCGGAGCCAGTTCACGACCGGCGACGTGATCTTCGCCGAGGGTGATCTCGGGCTCACGATGTACGTCATCGAGTCCGGCGAGGTCGAGATCCGGAAGTCCCTGGGCAACGACGAGAGGGTGCTGGCGGTGCTCGGCAAAGGCGACTTCTTCGGCGAGATGTGCATGCTCGAGGACGACGTGCCGCGGTCGGCGACCGCGGTCGCGCTCAACGATGTCGACGCGGTGGCCATCGACCGTTCCGCCTTCACCTACATTCTCAAGCACAACCCAGAGATTACGATCCGGATCATGCGCAAGCTCGTTCGCCGCCTACGGCAGACGACGAACCTGCTCGAGGAGGCGCTCGGCCACGAGGTCGATCTCGCCGGCTCCGATTTCGACGACGAGCCGAAGGCCGCTCCGGACCCGAAGGCGCGTCTGGTTGAGGTCGGAACAGGTCTGGTCTTTCCGCTCGCCGAGGAGGGCGACACCACGATCGGACGGATCGATCCGGTGACCGGCATCCACCCGGACATCGACCTCACGCCGGTTGACAACAAACGGTCGATCTCCCGCCGGCACGCCCGGATCCGGCGCGAGGAGGACGGCACGTTCTCGGTCATCGAGGATGTCGGGACCATGAACGGAACGTTCGTCAAGGGCGTGCGACTGTCGTCTGGAGAGCCCCATCCCCTCGCCGCCGACGACATGGTCATCTTCGGCACCATCCAGTGCCGGTTCGAGATCGATCCCTGAGCCGGCAGAGCGACCGGCGGCCGCCAGCCGCGGATGATCCGGTGGACACGCTGCGCGGCATCGGTCCGAAGACCGCGGCTCGTCTCGCCGAGGTGGGGGTATGGCGGGTCGTGGACCTGCTGCTGCTGCTGCCACGTCGCTACGAGGACCGCGGCGCGGTGGTTCCGGTGTCGGTCGCGCTGACAACCGCGTCGCCGGTGCTGCTCCGCGGTCGTTTGACGTGCACCGGGGGCCGGTACGCACGTCGGCGTCTGCACATCGCCGAGGGCGTGCTGGTCGACGGCACAGGGAGCCTGCCGGTGCGGTGGTTCAACCAGCCCTGGCAGGTAGAGCGGCTGGCCCATGGCGTGGAGGCCCTGGTCTACGGCGTCGTGCGACCGACCAGGGGCGGGCGGTTCCAGATCGTCAACCCGGAGGTGACCGCGGTCGGCGAGGGTGTCGAGCCGGACGATCTGGTGCCGGTCTACCCGCGTGTCGCCGGTCTCGGCGGGAGACGTCTCGTGGCCGCCCTCGGTCAGGCGCTCGGCTGCCTCGAGGCACTGTCCGACCCGTTGCCGGAGCGCGTCCGGCGCGAGCTCGGCCTGCCGGGGCTGGCGGCGGCGCTGTCCGCCCTCCACCGCCCGCCGGGGCGCGGCGCCGCCGAAACCCGCCAGGCCTTCGTGGCGGCCCTCAATGAGCGGTGCAGCTCCCCGCATCAGCGTCTCGCGTTCGACGAGCTGCTCGCGCTTGCGGCAGTCGTCGAGGGGTGTCGGGTGGACCGGCTCGAGCGGACGACCCGGCCGATCCGCCCGACGGCGCCGCCCGGCGAGCGGGCCCGGGAGGTGCTGCCCTTCGAGCTGACCGGGGCGCAGAGACGGGTCGTGGGTGAGATCGCGCGGGACCTCGGTCGGACGGTGCCGATGGCGCGCCTACTGCAGGGCGACGTCGGCTCGGGCAAGACCGCCGTGGCGGCGCTCACGGTCCTCGCGGCGGTCGACAGCGATCGTCAGGCGGCGGTCATGGCGCCCACCGAGCTGCTCGCCGAGCAGCTGCACCGCGAGCTCGCGGCGGTGCTCGGGCGGGCCGGGCGCTTCGTCGACCGGTTGACCGGTTCGACACCGGCCGGCGACGCGCGGAGCGTGAGGGAGCGCCTGGCAACGGGCGAGCTCGGCGTCGTCGTCGGGACCCACGCGCTGTTCCAGCAGGGCGTGGCGTTCGCCGATCTGGGACTGGTCGTGATCGACGAACAGCACCGGTTCGGCGTCACCCAACGGCAGCGCCTGCTCGACAAGGGCGAGGCGCCCCACCTCCTGGTGATGACCGCGACGCCGATTCCCCGCACGCTGGCCCTGACCTTCTACGGCGATCTCGATCTGTCGGTCATCGACGAGCTGCCGCCGGGCCGGCAACCGGTCCGCACCGTGCTGCGCGGTCCGGATGCTCGTGGTCGGGTCCTGAGGTTCGTGCGCTCCGAGGTCGCGGATGGCGGACAGGCGTACATCGTCTACCCGCGGATCGAGGCGTCGGACGACGACGCCGTGGCCGCCCTGGAGGCGCACGAGGCCGCGGTCCGAGACGCGCTCGGTGTGCCGGTGGGTGTGCTGCACGGACGGCTCGACCGAACCGAGCAGGAGGCGGTCGCCGACGCCTTTCGTCGTGGCGAGCTCCCGGTGCTGCTCGCCACCACGGTCATCGAGGTCGGCGTCGACGTACCGGCGGCGTCGGTCATGGTGATCGAGTCGGCGGAACGCTTCGGGCTGTCCCAGCTCCACCAGCTGCGCGGTCGCGTCGGCCGCGGCAACCGACGGTCGTGGTGCGTGCTCATCACCTCGGACGAGGTCGGCGGCGCGGCCGAGCGGCGGCTGCGGGTGCTCGAGTTGACCGACGACGGCTTCGAGATCGCCGAGGCCGACCTGCGCCACCGGGGCCCGGGCGAGCTGACCGGTGTCCGCCAGTGGGGCGCGGACGACCTCCGATTCGCGGATCTGGTTCGGGACCATCGGCTGGCGGCCCGTGCCCGTTCCGTGGCCCGAGACCTGGCGGGCCGCGGCGAGCTCGACGAGGTTCGAAGGAAGCTCCTCGATCTGCACCCGGTGGGCGACCGGGTCGCCGTCGGCTAGCCCGGCGTCGTCATGAGGTGTCGCCGGGACGGCCGCACGAGGTGACAGCTGATGAGGAGTCCGGGCTAAGATGCCGCCGGGAGGGGCGATGACAGACAACGGACCCCAGCTCGTGGTGACGCCGGACCAGCTCGCGAGCCTCGACGACGCACCGCAGCGCATGGTGGGTATTCCGGGCAGTCGAATGTTCGAGATCAAGGAGGCGCTGGCCGTGTTCCGTCGGCGCGAGCCGGATGCGGAGATGTTCGACGCCAGCCAGGGCGATGGCGGCGCCAGCCTGCCGGGCGTGCCCGAGGAGCTGCTCGACGCGGCCCACGAGCTCCAGAAGGAGCACGGAACCGGGTACGACAAGCCGTTCGGTACGCCGGAGTTCCGGCGGGCGGTCGTCGAGGACTACTGGCGACTCGACGGCGCCACCGGCTGGGGTCCGGACAACGTGCTGGCGGGGCAGGGCGGACGTGACGCGCTGGTCAAGGCCTACGATGCGGTCCAGTTTCTCGGCTTTGAACGGCGGGGCGACTTCGTGGCCGTGACCAGGGTGCCGTGGATCTCCTACAACTGGGGGCCGTACGCGGTCGGCGCCAACGTCATGCTCGCGCCGGGCGACGGGGACGACGGCTGGGCTCTGACCGAGGAGTCCATCGCGGCCTGCGTCGACGAAGCGGCTCGCCACGACGGCCGCCGCGTCGCCATGCTGGTCGTCACCAGCCCGGACAACCCGACCGGTCGGAGCCTGCCGGAGGAGCGTCAGCTCGAGCTCGCCCGGGCCGCCTTCAGGGCGGGTGTACCGTTCGTGTTGTTCGACTGGATCTACCACCGGGTGACGGCCGGCGAGCCGCACGATCTGAACCGGTTCCTGCTCGCCCTCGACCCCGACGAGCGGGACCGTTGCATCTTCCTCGACGGCATCACCAAGTCGCTCGGCGCGAGCAACATCCGCAACGCGCACCTGGTCGCCTCGACAGAGCTCGTACGGTTCATGCAGAGCCGCGCGTCGCACGCGGTCATTCCGTCGTTCCACAGCCAGGCGGTCGCGATAGCGGCGTACCGGATGGGCTTCGACCGGGCGGCGGCGACGATCATCGAGCCGACCAACGCCAGCCGCGAGGTGATGCGCGAGTTCATCGACCGACGGAGGCTGCGCGCGATCCTCGGCGACGGTTACTACGCCTTCCTCGATGTCGGGCCGTGGATCGACCGGGCCGGGTTGACGGACGGCGCCGAGCTCGGTGCGGTGCTCGCCGAGCGGTTCGGTCTCGCGGTGGTGCCGGGGGTCTACTTCTCGCCGTTCGGCGCGCGCTGGATCCGGTTCTCCTACGCCTTGCCGCCCGAGGTCACCCGGGCCGCTACCGACCGGCTCTGGCAGGCGTTGTCGTCGCTCTGATCGGGGGCTGGGGATTCACCGCCAAGCCACGAAGACGCGAGGCATCGCGGCGAATCCACAGATGACACAGATCGGCCGCAGATCGCACAGATGCCGTCGCACCGAACAAACC
>JASFPU010000115.1:0-7980 GCA_050115855.1 Holophagae bacterium | reverse complement strand
GGTGCTTTCATTCGCCCGTTGCCCGACCGGTTGAGGTCGATCGGCCGGCGACACAACTCGTCATCGGGAGGAATCGCCCATGCGTCCAGTCGAGAAACTCTTCGCCGAGCAGTTCATGCGCAACCTGATCGCCCGCAACCCGGGGGAGCCCGAGTTCCACCAGGCGGTCAAAGAGGTCGTTGAGTCGCTGGTGCCCGTCCTCGAGCGCCACACCAAGTACCTCGACCACCGAATCCTCGAGCGCATCGTCGAGCCCGAGCGGGTCATCATGTTCCGCGTTCCCTGGATCGACGACCGTGGTGAGATCCAGATCAACAAGGGCTACCGCGTGGAGTTCAACTCGGCGCTCGGACCGTACAAGGGCGGGCTTCGGTTCCACCCGACGGTCAACCTCGGCGTGCTCAAGTTCCTCGGCTTCGAACAGATCTTCAAGAACTCGCTGACCACGCTGCCGATGGGCGGCGGCAAGGGCGGCTCGGACTTCGATCCCAAGGGCAAGTCGGACAACGAGGTGATGCGCTTCTGTCAGAGCTTCATGACCGAGCTGCAGCGCCACATCGGTCCGAACACCGACGTACCGGCCGGCGACATCGGCGTCGGCGGTCGTGAGATCGGCTACCTGTTCGGCCAGTACAAGCGGCTGCGCAACGCCTTCGAAGGCGTGCTCACCGGCAAGGGCATCAAGTGGGGCGGCAGCCTGATCCGGCCCGAGGCGACCGGCTACGGTGCGGTCTACTTTGCCGAGGAGATGCTGAAGACCCGCGACGAGAGCTTCGAGGGCAAGCGGGTCGCGATCTCGGGTTCGGGCAACGTCGCGCAGTACGCGGCCGAGAAGTGCCTCGCGCTGGGCGCCAAGGTGGTCACCTTTTCCGACTCTTCGGGCTACGTCGTCATCGAGGACGGCGTGTCGCAGGAGATGTGGGAAGAGGTCATGGACCTCAAGAACGTCCGCCGCGGCCGGATCCGCGAGCTGTCCGAGAAGTTCCCCAGCGTCAGCTATCACGAGGGCACCGGCGTTTGGAACGTGAAGTGCGACGTCGCGCTGCCGTGCGCGACGCAGAACGAGCTCGACGGCGACGATGCCAAGACGCTGCTCGACAACGGCTGCTTCTGCGTCTCTGAGGGCGCCAACATGCCGTCGACACCGGACGCGGTGGATCTCTTCGTCGAGAAGAAGATCCTGTACGGCCCCGGCAAGGCGGCCAATGCCGGCGGCGTCGCGGTGTCGGGTCTCGAGATGAGCCAGAACAGCATGCGCCTCGCCTGGACCCGCGACGAGGTCGACGAGCGGCTGCACGACATCATGTGCCGGATTCACGAGGCGTGCGTCACGACCGCCGCCGAGTACGGCCACGCGGGCAACTACGTCGCCGGCGCCAACATCGCCGGCTTCGTCAAGGTCGCCGACGCCATGATCGATCAGGGTCTTGTATAGCTGACTTCTGGATTGTCCAACTTCCGAAAATCAACGATCCTGGCATCCGACGCCAGGATCGTTGATTTCCGGAAAGAGAAGATGTGCGAAGATCATCTCATCGCCGTCGCGGAGGATTCGGCCATGAGCGAGAACTCCGGTTTCAACCCGTTCGAAGCCGCGCAGGCGCAGTTCGACCGGATCGCCGACCTGATGGGTCTCGAGCCGACCGCACGCAAGCTGCTGCGGCGGCCGGCCCACGAGCACCACTTGGCGATCCCGGTCCGACTCGACACCGGCGAGATCGAGATCTTCGACGGCTACCGGATCCAGTACAACGATGCCCGCGGTCCGGCGTGGGGCGGGGTCCGATTTCACCCGCAGGAGACCGTCGACACGATCCGGGCGCTCGCAATGTGGGCCACCTGGAACACCGCCGTGGTCAACATTCCCCTCGGTGGATCCATGGGAGGCGTGGCGTGCGACCCGCACGACCTCAGCCCCGCGGAGCAGGAGCGCCTGTGCCGGTCGTGGGTGCGGCGGGTGGCGCGCACCATCGGACCCATGCGCGACGTGCCGTCCCCCGATATCATGGTGTCGAGCCAGCACATGACCTGGATGCTCGACGAGTACGAGGCGATCTGCGGCGAGCACGCGCCGGGGGCGGTGACCGGCAAGACCCTTGGCGCCGGCGGCTCTGCCGGCCGCGCCGAAGCCCCGGGCTACGGGATGATCTACGTGCTCCGGGAAGAGCTCCGCCGGCGTTCGCTCGACCCCGAATCGACCACGGCCAGCGTCCAGGGCTTCGGTCTCGTCGGGCGCCACGCGGTCGATCTCTACACGCAGATCGGCGGCACGGTGATCTGCGTTTCCGCGCTGGACTCGAAGACAGGCGCACCGTGCAGCGTCTGGAAGGCCGGCGGCATCGACCCCGACGAGCTTGCGTCCATCGGTGACCGGCTCGGCGGCATCGACAGCGGCCGGGCGGCGGAGCTCGGCTACGAGGTCGGCGACGGTGACGCCTGGCTGGCGCGCGACGTCGACATCCTGGTTCCCGCCGCCCTCGAGCACCAGATCACGTCGGTCAACGTCGGTTCCGTGTCCGACCGAGTGGTGATCGTGCTCGAGGGTGCCAACACACCGATGGACGCCCAGGCAGAGCAGGTGCTGTTTGAGCGCGGCGTGTCGGTGATCCCGGATCTGCTGGCCAACGCCGGTGGTGTGGTCTGCTCGTACTTCGAGCAGGTCCAGAGCGCCATGAACTACTACTGGAGCCAGTCCGAGGTGCTGAGCAAGCTCGACGTCACCCTGACCTCGGCGTATCGCGAGATCTCGAGCTTCGCCGAGTCGAAGAACCTGTCCATGCGCGACGCGGCGATGGTCCTGGCCATCGACCGGGTGGCGAGCCAGTGCCGCGAGCGCGGTTGGCTGTGAGCGACGGCGGGCGGGCGCAGCCGTGACCACTCACGCGTCCGATCTGCCGCGTTTCGATCGGGTCTTCGACGGCGCCGAGCATCGCCTGGCCCGGATCGGCAGCGGCTCGCCGGGCGGCAAAGCCGCCGGCCTGCACCGCGTCGAGTCGGACATCCTGGCTCGGCTCGACGCCGACGCCTGCCCGGGCTTCGAGGTCGCGATCCCGCGCGCCGTCGTGCTCACGACCGAGGTCTTCGACACTTTCATCGAGCGCAATAGGCTCGCCGATCTGGCGACCTCCGAAGCGTCGGACGAGCAGATCGCCCATGCCGTCCAGCGGGCCGATCTGCCGGCCGAGTTCGTCGGCGATCTGCGCGCCCTGATCGCCGACGTGCGCCGGCCGCTCGCGGTGCGTTCGTCGAGCTTGCTCGAGGACGCCCTCGACCACCCGTTCGCCGGCGTCTACGGCACCAAGATGATCCCGAACAACGACATCGAGTCGGATGCCCGTTTCCGGCGGCTGGACGAGGCGATCAAGTTTGTTCTCGCGACGACGTTCTTCGCCGGTTCCCGGGACTACCTGCGGTCGGTCGGCGGGCAGGCCGGCGACGAGAAAATGGCGGTGCTGATCCAGGAGGTGGTCGGGCAGCGAGCCGACGATCGGTTCTACCCGTGCGTGTCCGGCGTCGCTCGATCGCACAACTTCTACCCGACCGGTCACGCGAAACCGACGGACGGTGTGGTCACACTCGCGCTCGGCCTGGGCAAGACGATCGTCGACGGCGGGCTGAGCTGGAGCTACGCCCCACCGTACCCGAAGGCACCACCTCCGTTCAACGACATCGGCGACCTGATGAAGAACACCCAGACGAGCTTCTGGGCGATCCACATGGGCGAGCCGCCGCCCCACGACCCGGTGCGCGAGACCGAGTACCTCGTCCTGCGCCCACTGTCCGACGCCGAATCCGATGGTGCGCTGCGCTACCTTGTGTCGACCTATGACCCCGGCTCGGACCGGCTCAATCCCGGGCTCGACGTTCACGGCCCGAAGGTGCTGAACTTCGCGCCCCTGCTCGGCTCCCGCTTCGTCCGTTTCAACGAGCTCGTCGAGCGGCTGCTCGAGCTGTCCTCCGCCGCGCTCGGCTCCGCGGTCGAGATCGAGTTCGCGCTCAATCTCCACCGCGATGACCTGATTCCGGCACAGCTCGGCTTCCTTCAGGTCCGGCCGATGCTGGTGTCTGGCGGCGACGTCGAGGTCGCGCCCGACGACCTGTTCTCCGACCGCGCGGTGGTCGCCTCGGAGCACGCCCTCGGCAACGGACGGCTCACCGAGCTCACCGACATCGTGTTCATCCCACCCGAGGCGTTCGACCCGGGCGCTACCCATGAGGCCGCCGGAGAGCTCGAGCGGATCAACCGGCGCCTCGGCGACGACGGCCGCGGGTACGTGCTGGTCGGCTTCGGCCGCTGGGGCACATCGGACGCACGGCTCGGCATCCCGGTCGCGTGGGGCCAGATCAGCAACGCCCGGGTGATCATCGAGGCGACGCTGCCCGAGGTCAACCCGGAGCTCAGCCAGGGCTCGCACTTCTTCCACAACCTGCTGGCGAACCAGGTACTCTACCTTTCAGTGTTGCACGACGGGCCCCACACCATTGATTGGCAGTGGATCCGCGACCAGCCCGAGGTCGCGCGTGAGCGCCTGGTCCGACACGTTCGGCCCGCCGAACCGCTTGAAATCCGGGTCGACGGCGCCGAGGGCCGGGGGGTGGTGCTGCGCCATGCCTGACCGGTCCATCGACCACCTGCTGTCGTCGCTGCAGGAGCGTGCCAAGGAGCTCAACTGCCTGTACGAGGTCGAGCAGATCCTGTCGCGCTTCGACCTGCCGATGGATCAGGCGTTCCAGAGGATCGTCGATGTCATCCCGCCCGGGTGGCAGTATCCCGACATCTGCTGCGCCGTCATCGAGGTCGGCGACCGGCGCTACGAGACCCGGGCCTTCACCCCGACGACCTGGGTGCTCTCAGCGGACATCCTGGTCCAGGACGAGGTGGTCGGCAGCCTCAGCGTCTGGTACCTCGAGGAGCGCCCGAAGGAGGACATCGGTCCGTTTCTCAAAGAAGAGGAGCGGCTGATCACGACCATCGCCGAGCGCGTCGGCCACAGCATTCTGTTCCACCGCATGCACGAGATGCGGCGCGAGTGGGAGAACACGCGGTCCGCCCTCGAGGCCCAGGAAGAGGACAAGTGGCGCGGACCCATCGACCTGTTGCTCCGGACAGACCGCCACCTGTATCTGAGAATCGCCCGCAAGATGGTCAACCACTTGGTGTCGACCGGCGTCGAAGGGGCGCACGACCTGCTGCAGCAGATCTACGGTTACTCCCCGGAGGAGCGAGAGGTCGACCCGAATCTGCCCGGCCGGTCACGCGGCCTCGACCAGGCCATCCTGCTCAGCGGCGCTCCCTTCGAGCTCGCCAAACGACATCTGGGCGTGACGACGCTGCTCGCCCTGACCCGGGACTGGGTGTTGGAGGACAAGGCGGCATTCCTGCCCAAGGTCCTCAACAACCCGCGGCTGCCCCTGTCGGAGGTGTCGAGCGCCGTGCACCGCTTTCATCACCTGCTCGCCGACGGCGCCGAGCTCTCCCCGGCAACCCTCAACGGCATCAAGGTGTCGCTGATCCGCCGCTTTCTGAGCGACCACCTGGGCTTCATCTCGGTCGCCAAACGGCACCTGGACACCGAGGATTTCCTCGAGCTCATCGACAGCGTCATCCTGTCCCAGACCAGCCACGGCCGGGTCGGGGGCAAGAGCGCCGGCCTGTTCCTGGCGCGGCGGATCATCGAGAACAAGGCCGAGACTGATCCGCGTTTCGCCAAGGTCAAGGTGCCGCGGAGCTGGTACCTGCCGTCCGAGAGCCTCCTCGCCTTCATCGAGCACAACGACCTGGACGAGGTGCTGCGACAGAAGTACCGCGAGATTGCCCAAATCCGGCAGGAGTACACCAACATCATCCACCTGTTCAAGAACTCGCGCTTCCCGTCCGAGATCGTCAAGGCGGTGTCGGTGCTCATCGACGAGGTCGGCGACCGGCCGCTCATCGTCCGCTCGTCGAGCCTGCTCGAGGACCGGCTGGGCAGCGCCTTTTCCGGCAAGTACAAGAGTCTGTTCCTGGCCAACCAGGGCGACAAGAACCAACGGATGCACGCCCTGCTCGATGCCGTCGCCGAGATCTACGCGTCGGTGTTCGGGCCCGACCCCATCGCCTACCGGCGCGAACGTGGGCTGGTCGATTTCCACGAGGAGATGGCGATTCTGATCCAGGAGGTGGTGGGCACACGGGTCGGCAGGTACTTCCTACCGGCGTTCGCCGGCGTCGCCTTCTCATCGAACGAGTTCCGCTGGTCGCCGAGGATCAAGCGGGATGACGGCCTGCTGCGGCTGGTGCCTGGGCTCGGCACACGGGCCGTCGACCGGACCTCAGACGACTACCCGATCCTCATCGCCCCGCGTCAGCCGGGGCTTCGTGTCAACACCACGATCGACGAAGCGATTCGCTACTCGCCGCGGAGAATCGACGTCATCGACCTCGACGACAACTGCTTCGTCAGCCTCGATCTCGACCAGCTGCTCGCGGAGACCCTGGCCGACTACCCCGCCTTCGACCTCGTGTTCTCGGTGATCACGGGCGACACCCTCCGGCGCGCCTCTCCGCTGATGGTCGATCTCGACACGGACAGGCTGATCGCCGACTTCGGCGGTCTGGTCAGCCAGACGCCGTTCGTCGCCGAGATCAACGACATGGTGTCGCTGCTCGAGACCAGCCTCGGCACGCCGGTCGATCTCGAATTCGCCTTCGACGGCTCCGACTTCTACCTGCTCCAGTGCCGGCCGCAGCACTTCGGCGCCGAAGAGGCCCCGGCGCCGATTCCCAAAGACGTCGCCGAGCAGGACACCCTGTTCACCGCGGCCCGCTACGTCTCCAACGGCTTCGTTCCCGACATCAGCCACGTCGTCTACGTCGACCCCGCGGCCTACGCGAGGCTCCGGGAGCGGTCAGAGATGATCGCGGTCGGCCGGGCGGTCGCGCAGCTCAACAAGATCCTGCCGAAGCGGCGTTTCATCCTCATGGGTCCCGGACGCTGGGGCAGCCGGGGCGACATCAAGCTCGGCGTCAGCGTCACCTACTCCGACATCAACAACACCGCGATGCTGATCGAGATCGCGCGCTCGGTGGGCAACTACGTGCCCGACCCGAGCTTCGGCACGCACTTCTTTCAGGACCTGGTCGAGTCCTCGATCCGCTACCTGCCGTTGTACCCCGATGACGACAGCTTTCTCAACGAGAAGCTGTTGTACCGCGCGCACAACCTGCTCGGCGGAATCGCACCCGAGTTCGAGCACCTGAGTGACGTCATCCGGGTCGTCGAGGTATCGCAGATGTCCGAAGGCCGGGTGCTCAGGGTGCTCATGAACGCCGAGCTCGACCAGGCGATCGCGCTGCTCACCGAGCCCGGCAAGGACCGGGCGGCGGAGCCGCGCGATGTCACCGGCACTGCGTCGCGGCTGGCCGACGGTTTCTGGCGCTGGCGCATGCGCATGGCCGAGCGGATCGCCGCCGAGCTCGATGCGGAGCGCTTCGGCGTCGCTGCCATGTACCTGATCGGCAGCACCAAGAACGCCAACGCCGGCCCGAACAGCGACATCGACCTGCTGATCCACGTCCGCGGTGACGACGAGCAGCAGCAGGCGCTCGAAACCTGGCTCGACGGCTGGAGTCAGTGCTTGGGCGAGCTCAACTACATGCGCACCGGCTACGAGACCGGAGGCCTGCTCGACGTGCACTTCATCACCGATGACGACATCGCGAAACAGACCAGCTACGCGGCCAAGATCGGCGCGATCAGCGACGCTGCCCTCGAGCTGCCCCTTGGCAGCGACGAGGAACCGGTGTAAAACTGAGTCGATGGTGTTGAGACACGCCACCACTCCTTCACACTCAAGAATCCCTGCAGACGCGCTCTGGGCCCGGCACACGGTTCTGGAGCGGAGGCGAGTGCACTAGGTTCGAGGAGGCGCCATGGGCCAAGGGTCGAGCCCGGTCGAGGACATCACGGCCGCAGAGGGTGGCGCCGAGATCTGTCCCAC
>JASFPU010000114.1:0-7984 GCA_050115855.1 Holophagae bacterium | reverse complement strand
GGACCGGCCGGAGGATCTGGTGCTGGCGGGTGACCAGGGTTGGAATGCAGCACCGCTCGATGCGGCCATCGAGCGTGGCGGCGCCGCCGAACGGGTCCGTCGACTCGGCTACGTCGCTGCCGACGATCTGCCGGCATTGCTCAGCGGCGCCGCGCTCTTCGTCTACCCGTCTCTCGAGGAGGGGTTCGGCTTTCCACCGCTCGAAGCGATGGCGTGCGGTGCGCCGACCATCGCCGCCGACACCAGCTCGCTGAGGGAAAACCTCGCCGGAGCGGCGGAGCTCGTGCCGCCGACCGACGTCGAGGCCCTGGCGTCGGCCATGGCGCGGCTGCTCGCCGACGACGCGTTGCGGTCCCGACGGCGTCGCCTCGGGTTGGAGCGGGCCGGACGGTTCTGCTGGCGCGCCACCGCGGAGACAACGGTCACGTGCTATCGGGAGCTCAGTGGAAAAATCGACACTCGGTCTCAACCGGGCCCGTATAATGGCCCCAGGATGCCGAAGCATGAGTGAGGTCCTGATCGGCCAGGGGTACTACCTTCGCTTCGACCCGAAGCTGTGGGCTGCAATGGAACCGTACCCACCGCTCGGTGCGTTGTACGCGGCGGCGGCGCTACGCAACGCCGGCTTCGACGTCGCGCTGTTCGACTCGATGCTCGCGGACTCCGAGGACCGGTGGGCGGAAGCCCTCGATCGACGACAGCCGCGCTGGGCCGTGATCTACGAGGACAACTTCAACTACCTGACCAAGATGTGCCTGTTGCGCATGCGCGAGGCCGCGTGCTCCATGGTCGACGCGGCGCGGGCGCGCGGCATCGAGATCGTGGTGGCCGGCTCGGATGCCTCGGACAACCCTGAGATCTACCTCGAGCGCGGCGCCCGGGCGGCGCTGCTCGGCGAGGGCGAGCGCAGCCTGGTCGAGGTGGTGCGTGTCCTCGGTGGTCGCAGCGGGGCCGACCTCGGCGACGTCGACGGCATCGCGTTCGCCGACGCCACCGTGGCCGGTGGCGTGCGGCGGACCTCGCTCCGGGCGCCCATGCACGACCTCGACGCGGTGCCCCCGCCGGCCTGGGATCTGGTCGACTTGGCGCGCTACCGCGAGATCTGGCTCGAACACCACGGGCGGTTCTCGCTCAACATGGTGACGACCCGCGGCTGCCCATACCACTGCAATTGGTGCGCCAAACCGTTGTGGGGCCAGCGCTACGCCGTGCGCTCGCCGGGCAGCGTGGTCGACGAGCTCGAGCGGCTGGTCCGCGATCACGGCGCCGAGCACATCTGGTTCATGGACGACATCTTCGGCCTCAAACCGAGCTGGCTGTCCGAGTTCGCCGACCTGGTCGAGGAGCGCGGTCTGCAGTTTCGTTTCAAGTGCCTGTCGCGGCCCGATCTGATGCTGCGCGACGGCACGGTGGACGCGCTCGTCAGGGCGGGCTGCGAGGTGGTCTGGATAGGCGCCGAGTCGGGCTCGCAGAAGATCCTCGATGCGATGGAGAAGGGCACCACGGTCGAGCAGATCGCCGACGCGACCCGTCGTCTTCACCGGGCCGGCGTTCAGGTCGCCTTCTTCGTCCAGTTCGGCTACCCCGGCGAGACCCGCGACGACGTCGAGGCGACCCTGCAGATGATCCGCGACTGCCGGCCCGACGATGTCGGCATGTCGGTGTCCTACCCGCTGCCTGGGACCCCGTTCTACGACCGGGTCCGCTCCGAGCTGGGCGACAAACGGCACTGGGTCGACTCCAACGATCTCGACATGATGTACCAGGGTCCGTTCACGACCGACTTCTATCGTCAGCTGCACACCGTGCTCCACACCGAGCTGCGCGCCCGGTTGCGGGGACGGGAGCTGGCTCGCCTGGCACGTACGCCTTGGAGGCTGCGGCCGCACCACGTGGTCCAGACGGCGGGGATGGTCGCGCGCTGGGCGCGGCTGCCCATCGAGCGCCGTCGGCTCGACCGGCTGGCGCGCTCGCCGCACCACGGCATCGGACCGCTGCCGCCGGGCATGAGCCACGACGAGGCGGCGTGCCCGTCGCCGCAGGCGGAGTGACGGTGTGGTGAGCTCGACCGCCCCCGCCGCCGCCGACATTCTGCTGTCGCACGGCTACTGTCTCGCGGACGACGAGCACGAGCGCGAGATCATGATGCCGTACCCGCCGCTCGGGCTGCTCTACCTGTCGTCCCACCTCAAAGCCTCGGGCTTCGCGGTCGATGTCTACGACACGACCTTCGGCACGCTCGACGGATTCGCCGAGCGCGTTCAGCGTCTCCGACCGCCGGTCGTCGGGTTGTCCGCCAACCTGATGACCCGGGCCGCGATTCTGTGCATGATCGACATCGCCCACGACGCCGGCGCGGCGGTCGTGCTCGGCGGTCCCGAGGCCGGCCCCAACGCCGGTGCCTACCTGCGGGCGGGGGCCGACGTGGTGGTCGTCGGCGAGGGAGAGCGGACGCTCGACGTGCTCCTCCGCCGTCTCCCCGAGCAGGGTCGGCGCGGTCTCGACGTCGTCGCCGGCATCGCCTTTCTCGACGACGACGGATCCGTGATCACGACGCCTCCGCGGGCTCAGCTGCGGCCGCTGTCGGACCAGCCGTGGCCGGATCGGGAGGCAATCGACATGGAGCGGTACCTGTCGGTGTGGCGCGACCACCACGGCGCCGCGTCGGTGTCGCTCATCACCTCGCGTGGCTGCCCCTACACCTGCACCTGGTGCTCGCACGACGTGTTCGGCCGCACGCACCGTCGACGGAAGGTGGCCGAGGTCGCCGACGAGGTCGAGCACATCGTCGAGCGGTACCGGCCGGAGCGACTGTGGTACGCCGACGACGTCTTCACCCTCAACCGGCGGTGGACCGTCGACTACGCCGCCGAGCTGAAACGGCGTGGCGTTCGCGTCCCTTTCGAGTGCATCAGCCGTGCCGACCGACTCAACGCGAAGGTCGCCGACGCGCTCGCCGACATGGGCTGCTTTCGGCTCTGGATCGGTTCGGAGAGCGGCTCGCAACGGATGCTCGACGCCATGCGGCGCCTGACCACGGTGGCGGACATCCAGGCCAAGACCGCCATGCTGCAGGCGCGCGGCATCCAGGTCGGGATGTTCATGATGCTCGGCTACGACGGCGAGCGGCCGTCGGATCTCGCGGCGACGGTGGAGCACCTCAAGCGGTCGGCGCCGGACATTTTCCTCACCACGGTCGCCTACCCGATCCGCGGCACCGAGTTCTTCGACCGGGTCGAGGACCGGCTCCGCTGCGAGCGCGAGTGGAACGAACGGACCGACCGCGACCTGAGGATCGCCGGCCGGCGGTCGCGCGCCTACTACGGCCACGCCACCCGGTGGATGGTCAACGAGGTGAATTTGGCGCTCGCCCGGCGGCGCGGAGAACGCGGTTGGTTGCGGCGGATACGGATGTACCTCGCGGCGCGCCGCGGCCGGCTCGGGATGTGGCTGACCCGGCACCAGCGGGAGACCGACGACATGGCGCCGCCGAGCGGCCGCGGCTGGCACGCCGCCGAGCGGCGGGCGCGGCAGGCGGCCGGATGAGGGTCCTGCTGTACAACCCGCGGTCGTCGGCCAGCCGAAAGCCGATCCTGCCGATGTCGCTGCTCGCCCTCGACGCCGTCCTCGGCGACCGGCACGAGGTCGCGATCGTCGACGGCAACCTCGACCGCGATGCCGCCGCAACCTTGGACCGGTTGATCGGCGACGACGCGGCGCAGACGGTGCTCGGTGTCACGGTGATGCCCGGTCCCCAGCTCGAGGACGCGGCGCCGATGTGCCGCGGGCTCAAGCAACGCCACCCGGCGCTGACGGTCGTCTGGGGCGGCTACTTCCCGAGCCAGCACTGGGACGTCTGTCTGCGGTCGAACTGCGTCGACTACGTCGTGCGCGGCCACGGCGAGCGGGTCTTCGAGGAGCTGGTCGGCGCGCTCGAGGACGACCCGGATCACGGCGCCGGGATCGCCGGTGTGGCGTGGCGGGAGGGTGACGAGCCGCGTACCGGCGCCGCCGCGCCGATCCCCCACCCTGACCGGCTCCCCGACTGGAGCTACGACCGGATCGACATGCCGCGCTACCTGCGCCGCACCTTCCTCGGCCGGCGCACCGTGGCCGCCCATACGTCGTACGGCTGCCCCCACTTCTGCAACTTCTGCGCTGTGGTGACCATGGTCGACGGGCAGTGGAAGCCGCAGTCGGCCGACAGGGTGGTGGCCACCTTCGGGGAGTACCGGCGTCGCTGGGACGTCGACGCCGTCGAGCTCGCTGACAACAACTTCTTCGTCCACGAGGCTCGCGTCGCCGAGTTCGCCGACCGCGTGCGGCCGCTCGACATGGCGTGGTGGGGCGAGGGACGGGTCGACACCCTGCTCGGCTACGACCCGAAGACCTGGCGCGCGATGCGCGACTCGGGTCTCAAGATGGTCTTTCTCGGCGCCGAGTCTGGCTCCGCCGAGACCCTCGAGCGGATGGACAAGGGCGGCCAGGTGTCGCCCGCCAAGACCCTCGAGCTGGTCCGGCTCATGGGCGGCTGGGGGATCGTCCCCGAGCTCAGCTTCGTCCTCGGCAACCCGCCGGAGCCCGAGGCGGACGCGGCGCACACCATGGAGTTCATCCGCGAGGTGAAACGGGCCAACCCGGCGACCGAGATCATCCTCTACCTCTACACGCCGGTGCCGCTCGCCGGCGAGCTGCTCCGGGAGGCGTCGGCGAGCGGCTTCGCGTTTCCCGAGACGCTCGACGAGTGGCTGTCCGGCGACTGGCTCGACTTCGCCCAGCGGCGAAGCCGCACCATGGGTTGGATCCGGCCGAACCTGACCCAGCGGATCCGCGACTTCGAGCGGGTGCTCAACGCCTACTACCCGACGACCACCATGACCTCGATGGGTCGGGTCGAGCGGCTCGTGCTCCGCGCCCTCGCGGCCTGGAGGTACCACGCCCGCGCCTACAGCTGGCCGCTCGAGCTCGCCGCGATGCATCGGGTGATTCGATACCAGCGCCCGGAAACGACGGGGTTCTGAGACCGGTGGGTGGACTCGGCGGACGTCGGCGGTGTCGGTCCCGGGGGACCGCGGGGCGGTTGGCAACCACGCCTGGCCGGTGTCAAGAAGGTCCGGGCTGTCGTCCGCCGGAGCGGTCGTGACGAGCCCGGAGACGGGGGGGCCTGCAGCGCCGCACGATGCCGGCCGCGAGCCAGTCGTCGGACCTGGCCTCGCCGCGCGGATGGCGGCGCTGGTCGGTACCGGGCTCAGACGCGCCAACCATCGCTGCCTGCCGGGGCGGTTGCTGCACGGTCCCGAGTGGCTGGTGCTCGGTGTCAACAACGTCTGCAACCTCCACTGCCGGATGTGCGACGTCGGCCAGGCCGCGACCGACACCATCTTCGCCCGCAACCTGCTCGGTTCGTCACCGCGAGACATGCCGATGGAGCTCGTCGAGCGGGTCGTCGACCAGACCGCACGCCACTTCCCGTCCGCACGCCTCGGCTTCGCCTTCACCGAGCCGCTGATCTACCCGCACCTCGTCGAAGCCGTGACGCTCGCCAACCACCGGGGCATCGCCACCGCGGTCACCAGCAATGGGTTGACCTTGCGGCGGCAAGCCGCCGACCTGTCGGCGGCAGGCCTCGACGACCTCTTCCTGTCGATCGACGGCCCGCCGGCGCTGCACGACCGGATCCGCGGTCGCGACGGCGCCTTCGACCGAGCCATGGCCGGAGTCGATCGCGTGCTCACGGACGAGCGGCGGCCGAGGGTTTCAATCTTCTGCGTCGTCAGTGCTTGGAACCAGGATCATCTGACCGCGCTGCTCGAGCTGCTGTCCGACCTGCCGCTCGAGCGGGTCGGTTTCATGCACCCCAACTTCACGACCGAGGAGGTCGCCCGGGAGCACAACCGGCGCTACGGCGACCGCTATCCCGCGACCTGGTCCAACCTCGGTCCGTTCAACCCCAACGACGTCGACCTCGAGCGGCTCCGGCTCGAGATCGACGCGGTTCGAGTTCGGCACTGGCCGTTCCCGGTCGCGTTCTCACCCGAGCTGCGGACCGCGGACGAGCTGGATTGCTTCTACCGACGACCCGGTACGTTGATTGGACATCGCTGCAGCGACGCCTTCCGCACGCTGATGGTCAAGTCCGACGGCCGGGTCATCCCGGCGCACGGCCGCTGCTACGACGTCACGGTGGGCAACCTGCACGACCAGAGCCTGCCCGAGATCTGGAACTCGCCCGAGCTCGGCCGCTTCCGACGCACGCTCAACCGGGCCGGTGGGCTGCTGCCGGCCTGCGCCCGCTGCTGCAGTGCCTTCTGATCCGAGGATCGCGACCACCGCCCCGGCGCCGCCGGCGACGAGGCGGTCACCGGACGCCGCGCGACGCCGCGCGCCCCGCGCAGATCTCTTCGAACCGCCGGGTACAGCGTTCGACGTCGAAGTCGCTCGGAACGAGTGCAGCGGCGGCGGAGCCGAGGGTGTGGCGATGGCCCCGATCCTCGATGAGATCCGTCAGCGCTGCGACGAGGTCGTCAGGTTCGTCCGAACCGGTGGTGACGGCGGCGCCGGCGCGCTCGAGCTCGGGCAGCACGCCGACCGCGGTGCCGATCGTCGGGGTGCCGCAGGCGGCGGCCTCGAGCGCCGCCATGCACTGGCTCTCGTAGCGCGAGCAGACAACGTGCAGGTCCGCACGGCGGTAGATCGCCGGCAGGCGGTCATGCGCCATGTGGCCGTGCAGGTGGACCCGTTCGCCGAGCCGGAGCGCGGACGCCTGTTCACGGAGCGAGCCCCGCAGCGGCCCGTCGCCGACGACGTGGAGATGGGCGCCGGGGTGGCGCGACGAGAGCCGGGCGAAAGCGTCGAGCAGCAGCTGCGGGTTCTTCACCGGACCGAGCGACGCGACCTGGAGCAGACATGGTTCACCGTCGATCGCCGCCCGCTCGCCGTCGGGCCGAAACATCGTCGTGTCGACCCCGAGCGGCGCCCGCTCGACCGGCCGGTCGCCGCGCACCGCGCGCACCGGGTCGGCCAGCAGCCGTGAACCGATCGTGACGACGTCCGCCGTGGACAGGCTGTGGTGCACGAGCCAGCGCCCGGTTCGGCCGAGCTGGGTGCCGTATCCGATGTCGGCGAGCCCGACCAGCTCGCCGCCCATGACCGACACCACGGAGCGGATGCCCCAGCGACGGCCCGCGACCGTGGCGACGAATCCGGCCTCGTCGGCCCACAGCCCGTGCACCGCGTCGAACGACGCGCGCCGGTGCTCGCGGCGGATGACGGCCAGCGCACGGACGAGCATGGCCACGCGACCCGTGCCGGTTCGGGTCCCGGCGGCGAGCGGCACCACCCGGGCGCGGTGGAAGTCGTAGCCGTGCCGGCGAGGCGGGTGGCGCAGGGCCACGACGGTGACGTCGTGATCGGGCGTCAGTCTGCGAACCAGGGTGTGCAGCGCGGGGATGCACCAGTCGTCCTCGGCGGCGCTGAAGCCGGGCGTGACGAGACAGAGCCTCACGTCGTCCAGACCCCGTAGCAGGGTCGGCCACGGGTGCGGCGCAGCCGGGCGCGCAGGGCAGCGATCCGCATCCGCGGCTGGGGGTAGGGCCGGAGCTCGACGCCGAAGGCGAGCATCCGGCGGCGGTCGTCGGCGTCGAGGTAGCCCCTGATCGGTGCAAACGGCTCGAGGCCGTGCCGGGCGAGCCGTTCCAGAAGCGCCTCGACCCGGCGCTGGCGCGCCGACGGGTCGGCGAAGAATTCGAGACCGGTGACGACCAGAAAGCCGCCGTCGGCGACTCGGCCGGCGGCATCGGCGACCATGGTCGTCGGGTCGGTGAAGAACTGGACACAGCGGTTGAGCACCACGAGGTCGAAACGCTCGTCGAGCAATGACAGATCGCGCAGGTCGAGCTGGATCGGCCGCCAGTCCGTCGGGTAGAACCGATGCGCGCCGAGCCCGTCGAGCTCGTCGGTGAAATGATCGACCGCGGTGACCCGG
>JASFPU010000113.1:0-8027 GCA_050115855.1 Holophagae bacterium | reverse complement strand
CTTTCGCGACCACGTGCTCGGCGAGGCCGACTACACGCCCGCCGCGGAGGTCGCACCGCGGGTCGGCGACGTCATCGCCCGGGTGGCGGCGGATCCCGGCGCGATCGGGTACGGTGATCTCGCCCACGACGGCGCCGTCGACCACCTGCTCATCGACGGCGTCGCACCATCGGCCGACACCGTTCGCCGCGGTGAGTACCCGCTCGCCCGGTACCTGTACTACTACTCGGTGGCGCCCGCGGAGGGCGCGACCCGGGACTACGTCGAGTGGTGTCTCGGGCCCGACGGGCAGCGGGTGGTCGAACAGGTCGGGTTCATCGCCCCGTGGATCGACGACTGACGTCGCCGGGGCGAGGCCGAACGCGGTGTTAAGATGGCGTGAAGCCGACTCCAGCGCCTGAAAGGCCCTCCCATGAACCGCATAAGCCGTTTTTTTGGATTGGTTTGTCACCGTAACGAGCGATCCGGTCGTGCGCGTGTCCGTAGCGTGCGAAGAGCGGGTCGGACGAGCTTCACGGGGGCTTCACACCGGCCGACTACCGTCGTGCAGCCGGGGCTGGGCCGGGGCCGAATGCCAATGAGAGACATGGTGCAATCGATGCTGCTCGTCGCGCTGCTGCTGGCATGGCCCGCGGCGGCCGCCGATGACGTACCCCGTCTCGACCCGGAGCTGCCCCACTACGAGCCGTCCGAGGGGCTCACCGGCACCCTGACCGCGGTCGGCTCGGACACCATGCTCGTACTCCAGACCCTGGTTGCCGAGGAGTTTCACCGGCTCCACCCGCGGGTCTCCGTCGAGATCGAAGGCAAAGGCTCGTCGACGGCGCCCCCGGCGCTGCTCGAGAACACGGCCCAGATCGCCAACATGTCGCGCCGGATCACCGGCGGTGAGGCCGACGCCTTCGTCGAACGCTTCGGCTACCAGCCGGTGAGGTTCGAGGTCGCGCTCGACACCGTCGGCGTCTTCGTTCACAGCGACAACCCGATTCCGTCGTTGACGGTCGCCCAGGTCGACGCGATCTTCTCCCGGACCCTGCGCTGCGGCGGCGAGCGGTCGCTGACCGTCTGGGGGCAGCTCGGTCTCGGCGGGAACTGGGAGCGGGCGCCGATCTCGTTGTACGGGCGCAATGCCGCCTCCGGGACCTACGGCTACTTCCGCACCCACGCCCTGTGCCGCGGCGACTACAAGGACACGGTCAAGGAGCAGCCCGGATCGGCGTCGGTGGTCCAGGGCGTCGAGAACGACCTGTACGGCATCGGCTACTCGGGCATCGGCTACGCCACCGCAGGAGTCCGGGCGGTGCCGATCGCCCGGCGGGCTGGCTCGCCACCGATCGCCGCGAGCTGGGAGAACGCCGCCAACGGGCGCTACCCGTTCGCCCGGTTTCTCGAGATCTACGTCAACACGTCGCCCGACCAGAGATTCGACCCACTGGTCCGGGAGTACCTCCGATTTCTGTTGTCCGCGGAGGGTCAGCGGGTGGTGATCCGGGCCGGCTTCCACCCACTCGACGCGGCCACCGTCGGCCGCCAGCTGGCGCGGCTCGAGGAGTAGGGGGGCGGGATGCGGCCGCCGCGGTCGGAGCTCCGCAAGGACCGTCTGGCGGCCGTGGTCATCCGGACCGCCGGTATCAGCGTCATTGTCGTCGTGCTCGCCATCGTGGTCAGCATCGCGGCCCAGGCGCTGCCGCTGTTCCGACCGGCGACCGTGGGTCCGGTGATCGACATCGCCGACGTCGAGCCGATCGCGATCGGAACGAGCCGTCCGAGCGGCTCCGTCTGGTGGCTGGAGAGCTCGGGCCGGTTGGCGACGACGCACGGCAGTCGCGTGCTGCGCAGCGATCCGATCGCCGATGGTGCGGCGGTGCTGGCGGCCGACAACGGTGCTGGCGGAGCCCTGTCGGTCCTCACCGCCGATCATCGCCTTGTCGTCCGCCGCGTGTCGGTGACCTCCGGACGCGGCAGTGCCAAGACGGAGCCCGGGTTCCGCGGTAGTGTGCTCGCAGCAGTCGACGAACGCGACCTTCCCCCGGATGCCATCGGCTGCACCGCGGCCGTCGATCCGGTCGGCGATGTCGCCGCGGCCGCGTGGAGCTCGCACGAGGTCCGGCTCTGGATCTGGCGCTCGGGTTTGAGAAGCGGTGAGGCGGTTCGACTGGCGACCGGCAATGTCGCCCGCGTGGCGGTGGCAGACAACCTGGCCCTGATGGCGGTGATCACAACCGGCGGCGGCCTTTTTCTGTACCGGGTTGCCGATCTCGAGCCGGTTGCCGTCGACACAGATCTGGCGCCGGTCGTGACGGCGCGTTTCCTCGCCGGTGGACGGTCGCTCGCGATCGCCGGGAAAGACGGCTCGGTCGAGGTGCTCATCGAAACTCCGCGTGCCGAGGTCACCAACCGGCGTGCGGTGCCGGTCGATCTCGATTCGGTGGGAATCGAGCCGGGCGGCCGGACGATCGTGCCCGACACCGAATCGGTGGCGGCATGGGCGCGGCGTGAGGGCGTCGAGGTCCGCAGAGTCGGTCCCATCTGGCGAGCCATCCACCGTTTCGCGCCGCGGACCGGTGCGCCCACCGCACTCGCCACCGTGCCGCGCGGCCGGACGTTCGCGGTCGGGGACAGCACGGGGCGAGTGGCCCTGTACAACGCGACATCGGGCACCGTCCTGGTCGATCGCGGGTGGTCGACGGCC
This sequence comes from Holophagae bacterium, assembly GCA_050115855.1. Taxonomy (GTDB): domain Bacteria; phylum Acidobacteriota; class Thermoanaerobaculia; order Thermoanaerobaculales; family Sulfomarinibacteraceae; genus JAHECW01. The sequence continues at coordinate 5,335 of JASFPU010000113.1, read as the reverse complement.
CCGGTGACGGCGCTCGCGTTGTCCTGGCGCGGCGACCTCGCGGTCGCGGCGGCCGGCGGTCGGCTGCTGCAACGCAGCGTCGACGCCCGGCATCCGGAGATCAGCCTCGAGACGCTGTTCCTGCCGGTCTGGTACGAGGGCTACGCCGAGCCCAGGTCGATCTGGCAGACGTCGGGCGGGGCCGATGACTTCCAGCCCAAGTTCGGTCTGCTGCCGCTGCTTGTCGGGACCGTCAAGGCGACGCTGTACGCGATGATGATCTCCGTTCCGCTCGCACTGCTCGCTGCGCTCTACGTGTCGCAGCTGGCGCCGGGCTGGCTGCAGTCGGTCGTCAAGCCCGCGGTCGAGATGATGGCTGCCGTGCCGACGGTCGTGGTCGGATTTCTCGCCGCCCTCTGGCTCGCGCCCCGGCTCGAGCTCTGCCTGTTTCCGGTGCTCGCGGCGACCGCGGCGCTGCTTCCGGCCATCTTCATCGCGCTCGGCGTCTGGCGGCTGGTGCCGTCCGATCTCCGCCGGCGCGCGCCCGAGGGGGCCGAACTGGCGGCTCTCGTCGCGTGCCTGGTCGCGGTGTGCGGTGGCGCCTTCGCCGCCGCCGGGTGGCTGGAGGCCCGGCTGTTCGACGGTGGATTCCCCCAGGCGCTGTTCGACGTGTTCGGTGTCCAGTACGAGCAACGGAACGGCCTGGTCATCGGAGTTGCGCTCGGCTTCGCGGTGATTCCCGTGATCTTCACCATCGCCGAGGACGCCTGCTCCTCGGTGCCGTCGTCGCAGGTGCTGGCGGCGCGGGCGTTGGGCGCTAGCCGGTGGCAGGCCGCGGTTCGGCTGGTCGCGCCGGCTGCGGCGCCGGGCATGGCCGCCGCGGTGATGCTGGGTCTCGGGCGGGCGCTGGGCGAGACCATGATCGTGCTCATGGCGGCCGGCAACACGCCGATTCTCGATCTGTCCGCCTTCAACGGGATGCGCACCATGTCGGCCGCGATTGCCTTCGAGATGCCGGAGGCGGCGGTCGGAAGCACCCTGTTCCGGGTGCTGTTCCTCGCCGGTTTCTTGCTGTTCGTGCTGTGTCTCGTGTTCACGACCGTCGCCGAGCTGGTCGGCCGCCGTCTGCGGAAGCGCTATGCCCGGCTCTGAGCTCTCCGCCAGCGGCCGGCGTCGGATCGGTGTCGGGATGCTGTCCACCGCCGCGGCGACGGTCGTCGTGGTAACGCTCCTCGCCGGTCTGATCTGGATCGTCGGCGTCAACGCCATGCGCTGGTTCTGGCCCGCCTCGGTGTGGCGGATCGCCCTGTCCGACGGGCGGGTCGTGATCGGTGAGGTCGTCGAGCGCGACCGGGTTGCCCACCGCAGTGGCAATGTCGCGGAGGAGCGGGCCCTGATCAAAATCGGCAATCGGGAGCTGAACGGACGCGACCACGTCTGGCTCGACGTGCCGGATATCACGACGGCGGACACGCCCGATGATCTCGCGCGTGTCACCCGGCAGAGGAATGGCGACGCCTACGGCGTGATCTCGGCGGTCGTCGATGTCGAGGGTCGCCGGCGGCCGGTGGACGACCGCACGACGGTGGAGCGTCTGGTCGACAACGCAGCCGAGCTGCGGCGGCAGCGGATCGAGCTCGTGGCCGAGATCGCCCGCCTCCGACGACCCCTGACGCGCCTCGAGCACCGCCTCGCCGAGCTCGAGCGGTCGAAGTTCGGAGCCACCGCCGAAGGTCGCGCCGAAGCTGCCTCGGTGGCCGAAGAGATCACCGCCGTGGCTGCCGAGCTCACGCCCGCGCTCGGCGAGCTCGAGGGCGGCGTCGATGCGATCTCCGAGCGGCTGTCCGTCGGTCGACTCGAGGTTCGCGCCGCCGACGCGACCGTCGAGGTGCCGCTCGCCGACGTGCTCGACGTCGAGTGGCCCAACACCCTCGATGTCGTCGACCGTTTGGCTGTCACGGTGGCCGACTTCGGCCGGTTTCTCGTCACGTCGCCGCGTCAGGCGAACACCGAGGGGGGCATCTACCCGGCGTTGTTCGGTACCGTGCTCTTGGTGTTGATCATGAGTCTGGCAGTGATGCCGCTCGGCGTGCTGACCGCGGTCTACATGACCGAGTACGCCCGACCGGGGCTGCCGCTGACCGTCGCCCACCACGCGGTCAACAACCTGGCCGGCATCCCGTCGATCGTGATCGGTATCTTCGGGCTCACCTTCTTCGTCTACGGGATCGGCGGCGGGTTGGACGAGGTGTTCTTCTCCGACCGGCTGCCGGCGCCGACCTTCGGCACCGGCGGTATTCTGTGGGCCTCCCTCACCCTCGCGTTGCTCACCGTGCCGGTCGTCGTGGTGGCGACCCGGGAAGGCCTCCTCGCGGTGCCGCCGGGCTGGCGCGAGGGTGCGCTCGCACTCGGCGCGACCCGCTGGCAGACGATCCGCCGGATCGTGCTGCCCGCCGCCATGCCGGGCATCCTGACCGGGTTGATCCTGGCGGTCGGCCGAGCGGCCGGTGAGGTCGCGCCGCTGATGCTGACCGGCGCCGTCAAGCTCGCGCCGAGCCTCCCGGTGGACGGCACCGCGCCGTTCGTCCACCTGGAGCGCAAGTTCATGCACCTCGGCTTCCACATCTTCGACGTGTCGATGCAGTCGCCGAACGTCGAAGCCGCCAAGCCCATGGCGTTCGCCACCACGCTGGTGCTGCTGCTGCTCGTGCTCGTCATCAACCTGACCGCGATCGTCATCCGGCGCCGGCTGAGGTCGGCCTACCGGTTGGTGGAGATCTGATGGTCCCGGCCGCCGATCACCCCGCTGTCGAGACCCGGGGTCTGACTCTCCACTACGGCGATCACCCGGCCCTGCTCGACGTCTCCCTGACGATATCGCGGTGTCGGATCAGCGCCATCATCGGCCCGTCGGGCTGCGGCAAGACGACCTTCCTGCGCTGCATCAACCGGCTCAACGACGAAATACGGGGCGTTCGAATTGGCGGCCTCGTGCTGGTCGACGGTGTCGACGTCTACCGTCCCGGCGTCCAGCTCGAAGCGCTGCGCAAGCGGGTCGGCATGGTGTTCCAGAAGTCGAACCCGTTTCCCATGTCGATTCGGGACAACGTCACGTTCGGGCCGCGCATGGCCGGCGTGCCGGAGCGCGAGCTGGGCGTCGACATGGTCGAGCGTTCGTTGCGCCTGGCCGGGCTGTGGGACGAGGTACGCGATCGCTTGGACCGCTCGGCGCTCGATCTGTCCGGTGGGCAGCAGCAGCGGCTGTGCATCGCCCGCGCGCTCGCCAACCAGCCCGACATCTTGCTCCTCGACGAGCCGGCGTCGGCGCTCGACCCGATCTCGACCGCGAAGGTCGAGGAGACGCTGCTCCAGCTCAAAGAGCGCTTCACCATCGTCGTCGTCACCCACAACCTGCAGCAGGCGGCACGGATCGCCGACGACACCGCCTTCCTGATGGACGGCCGGCTGGTCGAGGTCGCGCCGACCACGACGCTGCTGACCAACCCGAAGGAAAAGCTCACCGAGGCGTACATCACGGGTCGCTTCGGCTAGGCCGGGGAGAAGGCATGCCACGGATCTTCGACACGGACTTGAACGCTATCAAGCAGGAGCTGCTGACCATGGCCGGGCTGGCCGAGAAGAGCCTCGACGACGTCGCCAAGGTGCTCGCCACCGGCGATCGCGAGCTCGCCCGGTCGGTGATCGAGCGCGACGACCGCATCGACCGCTGCGAGCTCACCATCGACCGGCTCGGCACGGAGTTCATCGTCAGACACCACCCCATGGCCGGCGATCTCCGGTTCATCATCACCGCCATCAAGATCGCGCCCCGGCTCGAGCGGATCGGCGACAACGCGGTCAACATCGCCCGCTACGTGCTCGACATCATGGCCGGTCCGTGGAGCGCGCCGGTGCCCGAGGTGCCGAGGATCCTCGCCCAGGCGCGCGCCATGGTCACCGACGTGGTGACGGCCTTCGTGTCGCGCGATGCCGACAGAGCGCGCGAGATCATCCGCCGGGACGATCAGGTCGACCGGCTGTACTGGAATCTGTTCCGGGCGTTGCTCGACCGGATCCGGACCGAGCCGGAGGCGGTTCACAACCTCATCACCCAGGTCCTCGTGGCGCGCTTCGCCGAGCGGATCGGCGACCAGGCAACCAACATCGCGGAGGAGATCATCTACCTCGTGGAGGGCGCACCGGTGAAGCACTCGCCGCTGCCGCCGACCGCGAACCGGTAACTGGAGGCAAGGAGACGGCCATGGTTCGAGAAAAGATCGCTCTCGTCGAAGACGATTTGGACCTGAGCGGGACCCTCAAGCTGGCGCTCGAGAAGGACGGCTTCGAGGTCGACCAGTTCGCCACCGGGCGCGACGGCCTGGACGGCATCCTCGACAGCCCGCCGGACATCGTGCTGCTCGATCTCAACCTGCCCGACCTCGACGGTCTCAGCGTCTGTCGCGAGCTGCGCGACACCGAGGCGGTGCACGACCTGCCGATCATCATGCTCACCGCCCGGGTCGAGGAGAGTGACCGGGTGCTCGGGCTCGATCTCGGCGCCGACGACTACGTCACCAAGCCGTTCTCGCTGCGCGAGCTGAAGAGCCGGATCCGGGCACTGCTCCGACGCCGTGCCCTCGACGGGGGTGTGCCCGAGGACGAGTACATCGATCAGCGTCTGGTCGTCCGCCGCGGACCGATGGATGTCACCGTCGCCGGCGAACCGGTGCGGCTCACGGTACGCGAGTTCGAGCTGCTCTGGTACCTGATCACCAACCGGCCCCGGGTCGCGCCGCGCGAACGCATCCTCGAGCGGGTGTGGGGGATTTCGTCCGATGTCGAGACGCGCACCGTCGACGTCCACATCCGGGCGCTGCGTGCCAAGATCGGAGCCGACGCGATCGAGACGGTGATCGGCGCCGGCTACCGCTTCCGGGGCTACCCGTGAGCCGTACCCGCCACCTGCTCGTGGTCACTCTGGCGGCGCTGCCGCTGCTCGTCGTGGTGCTGGTCATGGTCGGCCGCAGCGACGTCTGGGTGGTGCTGTCGTCGGTCGCGCTCTGGCTGGTCGGGGTCGGTGTGCTGGCGGCGATCATCTGGCGCGAGACCGTGCTGCCGCTCGCCGAGGTGGTCACCGAGCTCGGTGTCGACAGCCCCCAACACGCGCGCTGGCGGGTCCGGGAGGTCCAGGGCGAGCTCGTCCAGAGCTCGGCCGAGCGGGCCGAGCTCGAATCACTGTTCGAGGACGTCTCCAACGGGCTCGGCGAGGGGCTGCTGGTGGTCCGGCCGGACCTCAGGATCCGGCTCGCCAACGCCAAGGCACGGCACTTTCTCGGCGTCGCCACACTCGCCCCTG
>JASFPU010000112.1:0-8096 GCA_050115855.1 Holophagae bacterium | reverse complement strand
TGGCCTCCGTCGCCGACACGGAGATGACGTTGGAAATGAAGTGACTTCGGAAGCCGGCGACCTGTCCGGCGTCCTGGAGCTCGCGCAGGACGTGGATCACTGCGGCCTGGGATCGCCGTGCTGTGGCTTGCAGTCGCTCGACCACCTGCCGGCCGCGCACCTCGCGGTCGGCCACGTGGGACAGATCGTCGAGGTCGGCCCGACCCGCGACGTAGACGAGGTACGAAGAAAAGGAGTCGGACGCACCCGTCTGGGCCGGGCTGTCGGAGCCGTTTGCGCCGACGTGCGCCGCTGCGCAACACAGCACAACGCAAAGCCCCGCGGTCTCGATCCGGAATCGGTGACGCATAGTGACCTCCCCGCCACGACCGCGGCGAGCCCACGGCCCCGTGGCGCCTCGCTTCTCATGAGTTCCTGATTGTTGGAATTTATCACATCTCAAAATGACGCCGCCGCGTTGAAACGACGCCTCGTACCGAGGCTCGACCGTTCCGATGTCGCGGATTCCCGACCACGGCGGCACTGTGCCGGCGGATCGCGGGCCAATTGAATGCGAACCGGAGCGGTGGAGCAGGTCGGGCGCGTGGCGGTGGAAGGTTCGAACGTCGGGTGCACCAGGTATTCTTGAGAGATTCCTTTTCTCAAAATAAAGGACTGACTTGACACAGAAGGGGGGCGTGTGGAGAATACTGACTGAGTACTCAGTTAGTCCTCGGAGGGACGCACCGACGTGACCAAACGGACCGCCATCCTCCACGCCGCCACGCACGCGTTTGCGAGGAAGGGGTTCCGCGAAACCTCGACCACCGATCTGGCCGAGATGACCGGCGTCGCCGAAGGAACGGTGTTCTATCACTTCGGCAACAAAGAGACGCTGTTCCTGGCGGTTCTCGATCACGTGCGGCGTGAGTTCGAGCGCGAGTTCGCCGACTATCTGGCGCAGGCCGAGACCGGCTCCGGGCTCGCCATGCTCGAGAAAGCGGCGGCGTTTTACCTCCACCTCGCGGAGGAGAAGCAGGAGCTGTTTCAGCTGCTCCACCGCTCGCACGCCTACGAGCTGTCGCGCGGCAACGAGCAGTGCCGCGACGAGCTCGAGAAGATCTTCAACTGCCTGGTGGGTGTCTTCGAGGGCGCGCTGGAGCGGGGTCGGGACGACGGCTCGATCACGCCGGACGCGAGCCGTCGGACGGCGCTGCTGATCTTCAACATGGTGGACGGCCTGGTGCGCCTGCGTGACACCGGGCTGTATGAAGCGGCCGCGATGTTCCCGGAGGTGATGCGGGCGTGCCGCAGGCTCGTCGCGCCGCTCGGGGAGTCGGGGTGACCGGGGGAGTATGATCACTCGCGTTTTTCCATTCGTTGCCTGGTTCCGGGGGTACGATCTCTCGGCCTTCAAAATCGACCTCATCTCGGGCCTCACCGTCGCGCTGGTGCTGATTCCCCAGAGCATGGCCTACGCCCAGCTCGCCGGCCTGCCGGCGCACTACGGGCTGTACGCGTCGTTCCTGCCGCCGATGGTCGCGGCGCTGTTCGGCTCGAGCCGGCAGCTGGCGACCGGACCCGTGGCGGTGGTGTCGTTGATGACGTCGGCGACGCTCGAACCGCTCGCCACCGCCGGATCCGACGGCTACATCGCGTACGCCATCCTGCTCGCCCTCATGGTGGGCGCCTTTCAGTTCGCGATCGGCTTCCTCCGGCTCGGCGTCGTGGTCAACTTCCTGTCGCACCCGGTGGTCAACGGCTTCACCAACGCGGCGGCGCTGATCATCGCGACCTCGCAGCTGAGCAAGATCTTCGGCGTGCAGGTGGAGAGCGGCGAGCACCACTACGAAACGGTGATGCGCGTGGTGGCGGCGGCGTTGGACTGGACCCACCTGCCGACTCTGGGCATGGCGGTGCTCGCGTTCGGCATCATGTGGGGCCTGCGCAAGCTCAACCCCAGGCTGCCGAACGTGCTGATCGCGGTCGTCATCACGACCGCACTGTCGGCCGTGCTCGGCTTCGAGCACAACGAGACGGTGGCGGTCGGCGACATCGACGCGCCGGAGCTCGCGTCGCACGTCGAGGCGTTCAACGAGGCGGTGGCGGCGCGGCAGGAGATGGACGAGCTGCGCTCCCACAGCGGCCGGGTCACGAGCGAGGTCACGACCAGCACCGCCGAGTTCTGCCAGCGCTGCCACACCGAACGGCCCTTGAACGGGTTCACGGACGGCGTGCGGCCGCACGACATGAGCGAGGACTCGCAGCGCCTGCTCGCGCTGCACCAGCTCGCCGGGCTGCTCGACGCGCACGCGCTCGAGGTCAAAGAGCGGGTGGGCGAGACGCGGACGGAGCTGCGCGACATCGTGTTCGAGCGCGTTCCCGACGGGCAGCCGGGCGCGGGCTTCTACCAACAGGGGGAAACGCCGTCCGGCGCCACCACCGACGGCAGGCGTTGGCGTCTGTCGATCGGCAACAACCCGCTCGATCCGGACCACCTCAAGCTGGTCGGCGGCGGCGCCGTGGTCGGCACGATCCCGCGCGGTCTGCCGAGCCTGCAGGTCCCGCACATCGACCTCAACGTCGTGCCGCGGTTCCTCATGCCGGTGGTGATCATCTCGCTGCTCGGGTTCATGGAGGCGATCTCGATCGCCAAGGCGATGGCGGCCAAGACCGGCCAGCGGATCGATCCGAACCAGGAGCTCATCGGCCAGGGCATCGCCAACATCCTGGGCTCGGTGGGCCGAAGCTACCCGACCTCGGGCAGCTTCTCGCGCAGTGCGGTCAACCTCCAGGCCGGGGCGCTGACCGGTCTGTCGAGCGTCATCACCAGCCTGACCGTGGTCATCGTGCTGCTGTTTTTCACGCCGCTGCTCTACCACCTGCCGCAGGCCGTGCTCGCGGCGGTCATCATGATGGCGGTGATCGGCCTGGTGAACGTCACCGGTTTCGTGCACGCCTGGCGGGCGCAGTGGTACGACGGCGCGATCTCGGTCATCACGTTCGTCGCCACGTTGGCCTTCGCGCCGCACCTCGACCGGGGCATCATGGTCGGCGTCGTGCTGTCGCTCGGCGTCTTCCTGTACAAGAGCATGAGGCCGACCGTGACCAGCCTGTCCCGCCACGAGGACGACACCATGCGGTCGGCCCTGGTTCACGGTCTCGAGGAGTGCATCTACGTCGACCTGGTCCGCTTCGAGGGCCCGCTGTTCTTCGCCAACGCCACCTACCTCGAGGACCAGATCAACGAGCGGCTGCGGGCCAAGCAGGAGCTCCGCCACATCATCATCGTCGCCAACGCCATCAGCGACATCGACGCGTCCGGCGAGGAGGCGCTGTCGCTGCTCGTCGACCGGGTGCGGAGCTCCGGCGTCGAGATTTCGTTCAGCGGCGTCAACGAGTCGGTGCTCCACGTGCTGGAGCGCACGCACCTCATCGCGCGGATCGGACGTGATCGGATCTTCCCGACCATGGAACATGCGGTTCGGGCGGTCTACGATGATGCACACGCCGAAGGTCGGGAGGAGTCGTGCCCGCTGTCGAGGGTCCTCCACCCGAGCTCCGCACCGGCGCGAAAAGGAGAATCGTGATGTCCCTCATTTCGGTCGTCAGCGCGACGTTCAGCCATGCCGACCCGATCATCGAGGGGGTGCTGGAACGAACCGGGTTTCCTCTGATCGACGACGACGCGCTCGTCGAGCGCGCGGTCGAACGATCCGGGATGTCCGAGTCCGCCGTCGCGCGGGCGTTCTCGTCGCGCCGTTCGGTGTTCAACAGCTTCACCCGAGAGCGCGAGCGCGCACTCGCCCACCTCAAGGTCGAGACCGCCGAGTCGGTCGCGCGCGACGAGGTGCTCGTCTCGGGCTTCGGCGCCCACCTGATTCCGGTCTCGGTGACCCACGCGCTCCGGGTCTGTCTGGTCGCCGACCTGCCGTCGCGGGTCGAGACCGCCCGCACCGCCGCGAACCTCGACGACAAGGCGGCGTCGCGCCAGATCCGCCGGCACGACGAGGACCTCGGCGTCTGGGTCAAGGAGCAGCGCGGGTCCGACGACCCGTGGAGCCCGTCGCTGTACGACATCGTCGTGCCGACCGACAAGACGACGTCCGGCGATGCCATCGACCTCATCGTGGAGAACCTCGGCAAGGAGGCGATCCAGCCGACCGCCGCGTCGCGCCAGGCGGTGGAGGACTTTCTGGTCGCGGCCCGCGTCGAGCGGGAGCTCGCCACCAACGGTCACCACGTCGACGTCGACTGCCGGGCCGGCCGCGTGACGCTGACCATCAACAAGCACGTGCTCATGCTCGGCCGGCTCGAGGACGAGCTCAAGGAGATCGCCGGACGCGTCGAGGGTGTCAGGTCGGTCGAGACCCGGGTCGGCAAGGACTTCTACCAGACCGACATCTACCGCAAGGTCGACTTCGAGACGCCGTCCAGGGTGCTCCTGGTCGACGACGAGCGCGAGTTCGTGCAGACCCTGTCGGAGCGGTTGGAGATGCGCGACGTCGGCTCGGCGGTCGCCTATGACGGCGAGTCGGCGCTGCAGATGGTCGAGCAGGACGAGCCCGACGTGATGATCCTCGATCTCAAGATGCCGGGCATCGACGGCATCGAGGTCCTCCGCAGGGTCAAGGCCACCAACCCGCACATCGAGGTCATCATTCTCACCGGGCACGGCTCCGACGAGGACTGCAAGACGTGCATGGAGCTCGGCGCCTTCGCCTACCTGCAGAAGCCGGTCGACATCGAGGCGCTCAGTGAGACCCTGCGCAAGGCGAACGAAAAGGCCCGCGAGACGGCCCGGGCGAGAGAGCGAAAGGACGACTCGCATCCATGACCAACGGCGCGAACTCCGGGACGAGATCCGGCGACCGGGCGCCGTCCGCGAGCTGGGTGCGGCCGGACCTCGAGGTCGAGCCCAAGCGGTACTCGCTCAACCTGCGCCGGATGTGGCAGCTCACGGCGCTGCTGATGATCATCGTCTCGGTGGCGCCGCTCATGGTGATGACCGCGATCGACTATCGGGTGACCGAGAAGTCCGCCGAGTCCGAGATCCTGATCACTACCGCGCGCGTCGTGTCGAACACCAAGCTCGCCGTCGAGTTCTCGCTCGTCGAGCGGCTCGCCGCGCTCGACTTCATCGCGCTCGACAACAGCTTCACCGAGCTCAACGACTGCGCCCGGGTCGGTGAGATCCTCGAGCAGCTCCAGTCCAGCTTCACCGGTTTCGTCGATCTCGGCGTGATCGACTCGTCCGGCCACCAGTTCTGCTACGTCGGCCCGTACCAGCTGTCCGGGGTCGACTACAGCGGCGAGGGGTGGTTCGCCGACGTCCAGAAGGTCAACACCTACATCAGCGACGTGTTCGCCGGCTTCCGGCACGTTCCGCACATGGTGATCGCGGTTCGGCACGACCTCCCGGACGGCAGCTTCTTCGTCCTGCGGACGTCGGTCGACGTCGCGCTGTTCCACAAGCTGCTGGCGAACCTCGAGATCTCCGGCGAGGGCGACGCCTTCGTCATCAACCACGACGGCGTGCTCCAGACGACGTCGCGGTCGCACGGCGGCGTCCTCGAGCCGCTCGGCCTCGAGGTGCCCGGCTTCGCCGACGCGACCCGGGTGTACGAGACGGCGGGCCCGGACGGGTCGCCGCTGATCGTCGGCTACGCCTACATCCCGGACACGCCGTTCATCCTGATGATCATCCACGACAAGACCGCGCTGATGGAGCCGTGGAGCGACACCCGCCGCCAGGTCATCAGCTTCCTGGTCGTCAGCCTGTCGATCATCGTCTTCGTCACCCTCGGGGTCACGACCTATCTGGTCGGCAAGATCCACTGGGCCGACCGGCAGCGGGTCGCTGCCCTGCACCAGACCGAGTACACCAACAAGATGGCGTCGCTCGGCCGGCTCGGCGCCGGCGTCGCGCACGAGATCAACAACCCGCTCGCCATCATCAAGGAGAAGGCGGGCCTGATGAAGGACCTGTTCGACTTCGGCGACCGCTACGCCGACGACCCGAAGCTCATGGGCATCGTCGACTCGATCCTCGCGTCGGTCGACCGGTGCTCCGCGATCACCCGGCGGCTGCTCAACTTCGCCCGGGACACGGACACCACGCCGGTCGAGGTCGATCTCGGCGACACGGTCACCGAGGTGCTCGGCTTCATGGGCAAGGAGGCGGAGTACCGTACGATCGACGTCGTCGTGGAGATCGGCGACGAGGTGCCGGCGATCACGACCAACAAGGGGCGGCTGCAGCAGATCCTGCTCAACGTGGTCAACAATGCGTTCGCCGCCGTTGACGACGGCGGCCGGATCGAGATCGCGGTCGACCGGCAGAATGCGGATCGCGTCGGGATCCGGGTGACCGACGACGGCTGCGGCATGACCGAGGCGCAGCGGCGGCGGATCTTCGAGCCCTTCTTCACGACCAAGAGCCGACGGGGCGGGGTCGGGTTGGGCCTGTCGATCACCTACTCGCTGGTGTCGGAGCTCGGCGGCACGATCGCGGTCGAGAGCGAGGTCGGGAAGGGCACGAGCTTCCTGATCGTGCTGCCGATCGATCCAGCGTCGAAAGGAGGCGAGTCACGATGAAGGTACTCCTGGTCGACGACGAGCAGGAGCTCGTAGTGACGCTCGCCGAGCGGCTCGGGTTCCGCGGTGTCGAGGCGGAGTGGGCGACCACCGCACACGAGGCGGTCGCGCTCGCCCGGCAGGAGTCGTTCGACGTCGCGGTGCTCGACGTCAAGATGCCGCGCATCAGCGGCATCCAGTTGAAAAAGGACCTCGAGCGGATCCGGCCCGACATGAAGTTCGTCTTCGTCACGGGGCACGGTTCGGAAGAGGACTTCAGGATCGGCTCCGCCGAGGCGGCGCGCTACCTGGTGAAGCCGCTCGACATCGACTCCCTGGTCGAGACGCTCAAAGAGGTGGTGGCACCATGACCAAGCCCGCCGATCCCGGTGTCCAGTCCCTGTCGGTCGACTGTCTCAGGTTCTTCGGTGCCATGTCGGCGTCGGTCAGCCACGAGATCAGAAACAAGCTTGCGGTGATCAACGAGAAGGCGGGTCTGGTCGAGGACATCGCGGTGGCGATGAAGTCCGGCCGTGTGCCGGACCCCGAGCGCCTCGAGACCCAGGCCCGCAAGATCGTCGAGCAGGTCCGCGAGGCCAACCGCATCGTCCGGTCGCTCAACCGTCTCGCCCACAGTACGGACGAGGTCGTCGCCACCGTCGACCTGTCCGCCCTCGTCGATCTCGTGATCGAGCTCTATGGCCGCAAGGCCGCCATGGCGCAGGCGACGGTCTCGCGTCGCGCGCCGGCCGACGAGATCCCGATCCGGACCCACCCGTTCCTGCTCGCCCACGCCATCGGCCACTGCCTCGGCGCCGCCGTGTCGAGGGTCGATGCGTCGCGCGAACTGACGGTCACGACCGAGCGGACCGACGCCGGTGCGAGAGTCCGGATCGGCCCGGTGGTCGGCGCGGCCGCCGGCGACGCCGAGCCCGACCGGGACGCCGCCGACCCCGGCGCGCTGCTCGACGTGCTCGGCGCCGAGCTGACGGACAATGCGGAGGCAGGCGAGCTCGTGCTCGACATCGGACACTCACAACCACACGATCATGGGGGGCTGCCATGACAGAGAAGGTGTTGCTCGTCGACGACGAGGAGGAGTTCGTCGAAACCCTGGCCGAGCGGATGCGAACCCGCGGCATGGACGTGGCGACCACGACGTCCGGGACCGACGCCCTGGACCGCGTCGACGCCGAGGACTTCGACGTCGTCGTCCTCGACCTCAAGATGCCCGGCATCGACGGGCTCGAGGCGCTGAAGCGGATCAAACGCCGGCGGCCGGACATCCAGGTCGTCCTTCTGACCGGCTACGCCACGGTCGAGAAGGGCGTCGAGGCGATCAAGGAAGGGGCGCTGGAGTTCCTCGAGAAGCCCATCGACCTGGCGTCGCTGACCGAGGCGATCCACCGCGCCAAGGCGACCAAGATGGTGCTCGTCGAGAAGGAGACCGAGGAGCGGATCAAGGACATTCTGGAACACAAGGGTTGGTAGACTTTTCCGGTCGGACGACGACCCGGTCACGACGCACCATCGATGGCATC
>JASFPU010000111.1:0-8129 GCA_050115855.1 Holophagae bacterium | reverse complement strand
GACAGGTAGCCACCCGTTGGTGAAGACCGAGCTGGTCCAGGGCGTGGTGCAGCGCCGGGTTGCGGTGCACACCGCGCTGTCGGTGGCGTCCGGTCTCGACCGGTTCGCGGCGAGTGCACTGCGTCCAACGCCGGGATCCACCCCCGAGCTGCTGGCGCGCATCGCGGCGCGAATCCTCGAGCTGGCGCCGAACGCATCGTCCGTCGTCGACGGTCTTTCGGGCGTCGACGAGTGGCGCAGCAGCCTCGAGCTCCACACCGCCGGCGCCGCGACCCGCGCCACCGGGCTCGAGGCCCAACGGATCGACGCCCTCGCCGAGGCGCTGACCGCCGCCCGCCGCCCGGTGCTCGTCGTCACGACCGGGTCGGGCGTCCCCGGCGACGAGGCGGCGGCGGCCCGGGCGGCGGCATCGCTGGTCGCGCTGCTCGGTCCCGGTGCGGGCCTGCTGGTGTTCGGCGGCCGGTCGAACACCCAGGGTTTGCTCGACGTCGGCCTTCACCCCCGGGTGCTGCCCGGGCACCGGCGGCTGGACCGGGTCGACGAGCTGGCAGCACTGACCGGTCGACCGACCGTACCGAACCCGGGCTGGACCGTCGCCGAGTGGATCGCAGCGGACCCCGGTTCGGTGTCGGGATTGCTGCTGGTCGGTGTCGATCCGATCGATCTCTTCCCCGGGCGCGATCGCCCACGCCGGGCGATCGAGAGGGCCGGCTTCACGGTGGCGATCGACGCCTTCCTCAGCCACAGCGCGGAGCTAGCCGATGTCGTCCTGCCGACCGCGATCCTCAGCGAGCGCCAGGGAACCACGGTCTCGGCAGACGGCGTCCGACGGCCGCTGCGGCGCGCTCTCCGGTCGCCGGCCGGTGTTCGCTCGGACGGTGAGATCGTCAGCGAGATCGCGCGCCGCATGGGTGGCAGGTTACCGAATGGGGACGAGCTATCGGACGAGATCGACCGTGTCGTCGGATGGAGCCGGTCGACACCGGTGGCGGTCAGTCTGCCACCGGCCCCGGCTCCGCGGGCCTCGGTCCGACCCGGGGGCTTCTTCCTCGACGCCGCACCGCAGCTCTTTCACTCCGGCTCCACGACGACGCGCAGCGCGCTGCTCCAGGAGCTGTCACCGACCGTCGCCGCCCGGCTCAACCCGGCCGATGCCGCCGCCATCGGAGTGGCGCGCGGCGAGGTCGTCGAGGTGTCGGGTGGACGCCGCGAGCTGCTGCTCCGGGCGCGCCTCGATCGTGGCACGAGTCCGGGAACGGTCGGCGTGACCTGGGTCGGTGACCGACACGGCGCCTCGACACTGTACGAGACCGCCGACCAGGTCCTGTCGGTCAAGGTCAGGAAGGTGTGACCATGGCGGGTGAGCTGCCGCGGGTCGGCGATGTCGCGGACTCGGCGTTCTTCGGTGCCGAGGGCGGCGACGGGCCGGAGGCGTTGGATCCGGCGGTTGTCGTCCTGATCGACGACCTCATCTCACGATCGATCCCGGGCCGCGAGGGTCTGCTCTCGGTGCTGCTCGGGATCCAACACACCTTCGACCGGGTGTCGTGGCGGGTCCAGGAGCTGGTCGCCGATCGATACGGTATGTCCGCGGCCCAGGTCGCGGGTGTGGTCGGGTTCTATCCGGAGCTCAGTCCGGAGCGCAGAACGTCGGAGGTGTCGCCAAGCGGCGCGTGTGAACCGTCACCACCGGTGCGCAGGGCGTGTGACGTACTTACCCGATGCGGCGTGGTCGATCCCGAGGACATCGAGCACGCGGTGAGCCTGGGCGCCTACAACGCGTTGCGTCGTGCGCTCGGCGATCTCGAACCCGCGACGCTGATCGATCTCCTCAAGAGATCCGGGTTGCAGGAACGCGGCGGGTCCGGCTTCCCGGTCGGACTCAAATGGGCGTTGGTCGCGGGCACCGAGGCCGATCGCCGGTTCGTGGTCGGCAACGGGGACGGGTTCGGTGCCGAGCCGACGGTTGATCAGGTGCTGCTCGAGGCCGATCCGCACCGCGTGATCGAGGGAATGGTGCTCGCCGGCTACGCGGTCGGCGCAGGACAGGGGCGGCTGTTTCTGCGCTCGGAGCAGAGGGTCGGAATCGAGCGGATGGAACGCGCGCTCGACCAGGCGCGGCGAGCGGGCTTGCTCGGCCATCGGGTGGCCGGGAGCGATGTCGACTTCGACATCGAAATCTGTCACAGCGCCGGAGCATCGATCGGCGGTGAGGAAACCTCGCTGATCAACCTCATTCAGGGTCGCCGAGCGACCGCCCGGCCGCGGCCGCCGTTTCCGGCGGTGTCCGGACTCTGGGATCGACCGACCCTGATCAACCGGCTCGAGACGCTGGCGAACGTTCCGTCCATCGTGGCACCTGACGGCGATGCCACGACGCCAGCGCCTGGGACGAGCAAGGTGATCGGCGTGTCCGGTCCCGGCATCGAACCCTTCCTCGCCGAGGTACCGCTCGGCACCACCGTCGCAGGGTTGTTCGACGCGTTCCTCGACGGCGAGGTCGTTCGGCGGATCCGTGCGGTGCACGTCGGTGGGCCCGGCGGGGCCAGTTTCGGACCGGATCGCTTCGACACCGCCCTCGACTACGCGGCGATGCGCAGCCTCGGGGCGAATCTGGGCACCGCCGGCGTCGTCGTGCTCGACGAGTCGGTCTGTCCGGTGGCGTACACCCGATCGCTGGTCGCGGCAAGCGCTGCAGAGTCGTGCGGCAGCTGCCCACCGTGCCGGATCGGAACCCGGGTCGTGCTCGATCTGCTCGACGGGATCGAGGCCGGCCGCGCCGCAGCGTCGGACCTCGCCCGTCTCGAGAGCCTGTGCCACCACATCGCCGAGACCTCGCTGTGCGAGCTCGGGCGGAATGCCACCGTCCCGGTGCTCACCGGGCTCCGTTTTCTGAGACGGGAGTACGAGCGTCACGGAGCAAACGGGGGCTGCCCCGGAACGGGCTGATCGCGGGTCCGGCTTGTTTCGAAGGGTCGAGCTCGAGTATGGTCGAAGGGGAGGCATGAACCGACAGTCCGGTTCCGGCCGGGCCGGGCCGGCGTCGTGTGAGGTTACACCCTGATGGCGCGACCGAGGGTGCTCGTAGTCGATGACGATCCGGTGCTGGTCGAGGCGTTGGCGTCGATCCTACGGGGCCGATACGACGTCGCGACCGCGGCCAACGGCAGCCAGGCGCTGGCGGCGGTCCGCCGCGAGCCGCCGGACCTGGTCATCCTCGACGTCATGATGGACCACATGTCCGAGGGTTTCGACGTCGCCCGAACCCTGCGCGGCGACGATGCGACGAGCCTGATTCCGATCATCATCCTGACCGGGGTCGACCGCGTGTACAACCTCCGGATGGAGATCGACGAGTCGTGGGTGCCGGCGGACCGCTATCTCGAAAAACCGATGTTGCCGGACGATCTGCTCGCCGCGGTCGCGGACCTGATCGGCCCGGGGACATCCGACGAGCCGTGAGCCGGGAACTCCGCGACGCCGGACCGGGGCCGAACCCGAAACGCCGCGCCGACGACGGTTCGGCCGAGCGGTCGCCGACCGGTGCTGTGCTCGAACGAGTCAGTGTCGTCTTTGCCTCCGAGCTCCACGAGCGGTTGCTGTGGTTTGCCAGTCTGCGTTGGGTCGCGGTCGCCGGGCTCGCCGTCGCCTCGCTGGTCGGTCCGATGCTGGGCGTCGCGTCGACTCGTCCCAGCCTGGCCGTGGTGGCAGTGCTGGTCGCCGCATACAACGTCCTCTTCGTCTATGCGTTGAAGTCCCGGCTCGGGCCGCAGGACGACTACGAGCACCTCCGCGCGGCGGCGATCGTCCAGATGGTGACCGATCTCGCGGCGCTCTTCGTCACCGTCCACTTCACGGGCGGCTGCGCCAGCCCCGTCCTGCCGTTCGTGGTGTTTCACATGGCGATCGGTACGATCATGATCGAGACCCGCACCATGTATGTGCTCGCGTTCGGGGTCTGTGCCGCGGCCGCCGGGCTGTTCGCCGTCGAGCACCTCGGGATGCTCGAGCGGCATCCGGCTATCACCGGCGGCGGGTCGACGGTCGGGAGCTGCGTTCTGATGACCGCGCTGCTGGTCGCGTTGGTGTTCGGTGTCGTCTATCTCACCGATTCCGTGACCAGCCGTTTCAAGGCGCGCAACATCGAGCTGTACCAGGCGACCAACGAGCTGCAGCAGTCGCTGCGTGAACGGGAGCAGATCGAGCGCCGCAAGTCGCACTACATGCGAATCTCCGCGCATCAGCTGCGGTCGCCTCTCGGGACCATCAAGACCTCGATCCAGGTCCTGCTCGACGGGTATGTCCAGCCCGGGTCGCAGGACGGCCGTCGATTGCTCGAAGGGACGGCGGCGCGCGTCGACTCGCTGCTCGCGATCGTCAACGATCTGCTCGAGCTCGCCAAGATCCGTGAGGGGCAGTCGCGGGCACCGTGGGCACGCCGGGTCAGCCTCAATCAGATCCTCGCCGATATCTTCGATGCGGTCGATCCGCTCGCCCGTGACGCGCGGGTCGAGCTGGTCCCTGCATTCATCCATGAAGGAGCGGCGATTCTGGACTGGGCCGTGCCGCCCGATCTGGTCTACGCCTTCGAAAACCTGATCCACAACGCCATCAAGTACTCCAAGCCGGAGGGCGGAACGGTGACCGTCGGGCTGACCGTCAACGAGCGGCTCGCAATCGTGGTCGTGGCCGACGAGGGGATCGGGATACCGAACGACCTGTGTGACGACGTATTTCTCGAGTTCGTCCGAGCACCCAACGCGAAGCACGCGGTCGCCGAGGGCACCGGTCTCGGATTGTCGATCGCACGCGAGGCGGTCGAGATGCATGGCGGCCGCATGACGCTCGACAGTACCGAAGGCGTTGGCACGACGGTCACGGTGAGCCTGCCGCTGCACCGGACGCCACCAGAGCTCGGACGGGTTGACGACCGCGCGTGACCCGGAGGACCGATTCGGCACATGGTGAGCAGAGGCGCCGGCGCACCGCCGGGCGAGAGGAGAGACGAGTCGTGGGCGGAACGAGGTCGACCGGACATCGATGGGCGGCGCTCGCCGTCGGCGCGGCGGCCATCGGGGTCGGGATCGCGCTGGCGTCGCGGCTCGGTGTCTTCGAGCTGCTCAGCCTCGAGCGCGTCGACGAGCTGACGGCCACGGTCGACCGGCTCGGGATCTGGGCGCCGGCGGCATTTGTCGCGATCTGGTTGCTGGCCGCGGTCCTGTTCCTGCCCGGCCTGCCGATCACTCTCGCCGGTGGGGTGGTGTTCGGTGCCGTCTGGGGGACGGTGTGGACGACGGTCGGAGCGAATCTCGGCGCGACAGTGGCGTTCCTCATCGCGCGCTACCTGGCGCGTGGATTGGTTGAAGAACGCATCGCCGGAAGCGACGCGCTGCGCCGCATCGACCGCGGTGTCGCACACCACGGCTGGCGGATGGTGCTCATCACGCGCCTGGTTCCGGTGTTCCCTTTCAACCTCCAGAACTACGCCTACGGCCTGACCGACATTCCGCTCTCAACGTTCGTGCTGGTGAGCCTGCCCGCGATGCTGCCCGCGACCATTGCCTACTCGTTTGCCGCGGGCTCGCTGCGCACCGGCGATCTGGAACAGACGTTGTGGTATCTGGCGATCGCCGCCATCGCGTTCGTCGTGGTCTCGTTGCTGCCGTCGTGGTTGGTGTCGCGGGTCGGCGACGACACGCTCGGTTCTCGTCAATGACGACCGATGGACGGTCTCGTGTCACAGATCGGTAACAGACGGCCGGCACTCGCGGTCTGCTCGCGCGCCCATCGACCGGATCGATCGCCGGCTCGGAACCGTCTGGAGAAACGGAGCTTGTTGACGTCGTGCGACTTGATCGTGGTCACGCTCACTGCCCGATCCGATGGGATGCAGCCAACCCCGACCGAATCACTCGGGAATGGTAATTGCTCGATTTGCGGAGGATGAAACGAGGCCGGCGGTGTTCGTGATGGGTTCGAGCCGTCGGCCGATGCCGTGCGACAGCGTGGCGCATCGCATGAAAAGCCCAAGCTCTGGACGTTTCGGGTATGCTCAGCTTGCGCTGTTGCGAGGGGCCGACCGTCGCATGATGATGGGCACAACCGTGGTATCGTATGTGGGGTGTTAATGATGACTACTCTCGTTTATGTCGTCGCCTATCTCGGGATTCTCTTCTTCGTCGCAGCCTGTATCGCGCGGTTCGTGATGTGGTCGAGGATGCCGATGCACATGCGATGGGAGCTGTATCCCGTCGCCCATGAGGGCGGTGGCAAGGCGGCCTACGGCGGCTCCTATCTCGAGGAGACCGACTGGTGGGCCAAGAAACGCGAGGTTTCTCTGGTCGGTGAGCTCAAGGTCATGGTGCCGGAGATCCTGTTTCTGGTGGCGCTGCGTGAGCACAACCGGAAGCTGTGGACGCGGTCGTTCCCCTTCCACTTCGGGCTCTATCTGGTGGGCGGGACAACGGCGCTCTTGATGCTCTGGGGTCTGATCGCCGGGTTCGGGCCGGCCGGGTTCGCCGCGATCGTCGGACGTCTCATGGGAGTCGTCGTCCCCGTGCTCGGCGGTGCCGGTCTGGTGCTCGGCATCGTCGGTGCGGTCGGCCTTTTCCTGCGCCGCCGAGGCCGCGCGCTGCGCGACTACACGGCACCGGGCGACCTGTTCAACCTGGTGTTCTTCATCGTCGCGTTCGGCGTCGCGCTCGTGACCTTCGTCGGTTTCGATCACGACTTCTCGTTGGTGGCAGGGTTCGTGACCAATCTGATGACCTTCAACCTGGCACCGATTGCCGACGGCACCGCTGGTCTCCTGCTCATGCTGTCGGTGGTGCTGCTCGCTCTGCTCGTCGCCTACATTCCGACGACCCATATGTCGCACTTCATCGGCAAGTACTTCGCGTACCATGCGATCCGGTGGAAGGACGACCCGAACCTCCCGGGCGGCGATCAGGAGAAGACGATCGAAGAGCTTCTCTCGCGGCCCGTCAGCTGGTCGGCGCCGCACATCAAGGCCGACGGCAAGAAGAGCTGGCTCGACGTGACCTTGGAGGATGGTAACGATGAAACAACCTGATAGCGTCAAGGACATGGGGCGGCGCCCGGGCGAGCCCCTGGCCCAGATCAATCAGCTGGAGCAGATCCCGCTTCCGCCGCCGTTCGACAAGCTGGACGAGGAGCCGGAGTTCGCCCAACTTTCCGATGAGGCTCGCGAGAAGTACGTCGTGCTCGACGACACCATCGCGGTCAACATCGAGAAGCCGAAGACCAAGGAGGAGGAGGACGCGCTCGTCAACGGCTTCCTCAGCGGTCTCGAGAAGCTGTTCAGCGTCGAGGACAACTGGACCTTCCTCCAACCGTTCGAGATGTCGATGGAGCACTGTGCCAAGTGTCAGACCTGCTCCGACGCCTGCCCGATCTTCCAGGAGAGCGGCGAGAACGAGCTGTACCGGCCGATCTACCGCTCCGAGATCCTGCGCCGGATCTACTTCAAGTACATCAAGAAAGCATCACCGTCCGTCCACGGAGACATCGACCTCAACTGGGAGACCGTGGCCCGGCTCATCGAGCTCAGCTACCGCTGCAACGTCTGCCGCCGGTGTGCCCAGACCTGCCCGATCGGGGTCGACAACGCGTTGCTGTCGCGCGAGATCCGCAAGATCGCCAGCCAGGAGATGGGTATCGTTCCGAGAGAGCTGCACACCGACGGGTCGATGCTCCAGCTCAAGGTCGGGTCGTCGACCGGCATGACGCCGATGATCGTCAAGGACAACATCGAGTTCATCGACGAGGACACCGCCGAGCGCACCGGCATCGAGATCGAAACCCCGTTCGACGTGCAGGGCGCGGACATCCTGCTTATTCACAACGCCGGCGAGATCATGGCCTGGCCGGAAAACCCGGGCGCGTTCGCCACGGTCTTCGAGGCGGCGGGTCTGAGCTGGACCCTGTCATCGGACGCCATCGGCTACGACGGGATCAACTACGGCGTGTGGTACGACGACGTCCAGTTCGCACGGGTCGCGGTCCGGCACGCCATGATCGCCAAGAAGCTCGGCGTCAAGAAGATCGTGCTCGGCGAGTGCGGTCACGCCCACAAGGCGCTCACCGTCATCGCCGACAAGGTTCTGACG
>JASFPU010000110.1:0-8177 GCA_050115855.1 Holophagae bacterium | reverse complement strand
GTGCCGGCTGGACCTCCTGTTCGAACCGCCGCTCGAACTCGTCGAAAGCGCCCCGCCGGAGGCGAATCGCCACCATCCGGACGTAGATGCGGCCGTCGCCGACCCGATCGAGGACATCGTCGCCGGAGACTCCGGCAACGTTCCAGGTCTCGACCTCGGGCTCGATGTCGCCGAACACCACCGCGTCACCCGCACCCGGGAGGTCGGTCACCCACTCCTCGGCCTCGTGCAGCATCTCCTCCGACTCGTCGAGCAGACGATCGAAGTCGCCGCTCTGCTCGTAGCTCGCCGCCGCCTCGGCGCTCGTCCACACGGTCATCGAGATGTAGTGGTCGCCGTGGATCGTGCCCTGCAGCAGCGACGCGAAGACACAGCCATCGGTCCGGTCGAGCTCGGGCAGCACCCGCGCCTCGTAGAACTTCTTGGCGTCCCAGACCTTCTCTTCTTTGATCTTCAGCCGCACGAAGCGCATGTACATCGGCGCCTCCGTCTGTCTCTCTCTGCAAATGTGTGTTGTCCACGATGCCACACCCGTCCGAACCCGGTTCGCCGTCGGGCCTGACGGAGGTCGCCACCGGGCGGTATCATCGCCGATCCTCGAGCTGCGCCGGCCAGTTGATCACCAGATTGAGCAACGTGTCGGCCTGCTGGGTCACGCCGGGTACGACGAGAAACCGCTCGCCGTCGGGCGCGAGCGAGGAGTACGCACCGCCCTGATCGGGAGATTCGATGGTGAACAGGGTTTCGGCGGCGCCGACGTCGAAGGTGTCTCGCCCGCCGTCGACCCCGACCGCGATCAGGGTGCCGGTGTAGTCCGAGTAGACGATCTGACGGCCGTCGCGGCGCCACTCCGGATAGACACCGTGCCCCGACGAGATCTGCCACCGCCGCCCGGCTTCGGGAAACGTCGTCACGTAGACCTCGAAATCCCCCGACTCGTCGGAGTGGTAGGCGATCCACCGGCCGTCCGGCGAGATGACACCACCACCCTCGTTGAAGTCGGTCCGCCGGAAGACCGATGTCGCGTTGTCGTTGTCCAGCTCGACGAGGTGCATGTCGGCGCCGGTGCCGTCTCCGGCGACCAGCGCGACGAGACGACGACCATCCGGCGACAGGCTGTCCGGAAAGGCGGCGCCGCCGAACGAGGCGACCCTTCCGACCTCGCCGACCCCCGACAGAGGCTTGCTGTAGATCGCGAAATCGCCGTCCCGATTGGATGCGAAGAACACCGTCTCGCCGTCCGGCGACCAGACCGGATTGACGTCCGCGAGCGGGTCGAAGGTGAACCGGGTGCGGATGTTGCGCGCGACCTCGTAGATCCAGATGTCCTGGGTCCCCGTCTCGACGTCGATCAGCTGGACCGCCGCGTGCCGACCGTCCGGCGACAGCCGCGCGAGACGGTACAGCCCGGGCTCGCCGAGCACGCCGACGGTCTCTCCGTCCCGGCTCCGCCACTCGAGCGTGGTTTCGGTGACCGAGCTGCCCGTCTGGAAGGTCAGCACACCGCTGTTCGAGACCCCGAAGACCGCGAGGGCGGCTCCCGGGATGACCAGAACGTCCTCGGCCAGCGGCAGCGCTTCGGCCGTCGTGACCGCCTCATCCGGGTCGAAATCCTGCGCCATCAGCGTCCGGTCGCGGACGAACAGCAGCCGCCCCGAGGCGTACGCGGCCTGGCTCTGGTTGCGCAGCACCTCGACCGGTTCGCCGCCGTCGAGCGAGCCGACCATGACGGCGGACTCGTCCCCCGTCACGCCACGGGCGACAAAGAGGAACCGCCGACCATCGGGCAGAAACCACGGCAGTCGGTGCGAGTTGTGGCGCTCGCCGTTCAAGGTGGTGATCTCGACCGGCTCGCCGCCCGCGGCAGAGACCCGGCTGAGGCCCGCCGACGCGTTGGCCGCGAAGACGATGACGCCGTCCGGGCTCCAGCTGCCACCCTTGCCGTTGGCCGCCTGGCAGAGCGTGATCGGCGGCCCGCCGGAGGTGTCGATCTTGCGCAGCACGTCATCGGGCTGGGTGAAGAAGCCGAGCCACCTCGAGTCGGGCGACCAGAACGGGTACTGCGCCCCCTCGGTGCCCGACAGCGCGACCGCCGTGCCCGCGTCGAGGCGGCGAACGAAGATCCGGGTCTCGGAGTCCTCGTCGATGGCGGTGAAGGCGATCCGCGTCCCGTCGGGCGACACCGCCGCGGGGCCGGGGCTCGCGGCTCTCAGATCGAACGCCATCCCGTCCGGCGGCGGGATCGTCGCCTTGATCATCGTTTGCGGTCCTGCGCCGCGCAACACGAACGCGGTCGCCGCGGTCAGGGCGAGGACCGCCGCAGCGGTCCACGGCACCAGGCGCTTCACCACCGACGGCTGTTCGGCCGGCGGCCCCCCGGCGGCCGGCGCCGACGACCCGGGATCGGCGAGGACCTCCTCGAGCACGATCCGGACGTCGCCGATGGCCTGCATCCGGGTCCGCGGGTTCTTGCGCAGGCAGCGGCCGATCAGATCGGTGACCGCCTGAGGGGTGTCGGCCGGCAGGGCGGCGAGCTGTGGCTCGTCCTTGAGCACCGAGGCCAAGACGTGGGAGACGGTTTCACCGTCGAACATCCTGCACCCGGTCAGCATCTCCCAGAGCACGACGCCGAAGGCCCAGATGTCGGCCCGCCGATCGGCCGCCGTGCCCGCCGCCTGTTCCGGCGCCATGTATCCCGCGGTGCCGAGAATGAGACCGGCGGCGGTCGCGTGTTGCGTCAGGGTCGGCGACATCGACAGACCGGTGTCACTGTCCTCGGTGTCCCACGCCTTGGCGAGACCGAAGTCGAGCACCTTGACGGTCCCGTCGGGCCGGATCTTGATGTTGGCCGGCTTGAGGTCTCGGTGGACAATGCCGCGCTCGTGGGCCGTCTCCAGAGCCTCGGCGATCTGCAACGCGATCGGAATCGCCTCGTCGACCGGGATCGCACCACGCGTGATACGGTCGGACAGATCTTCGCCGTCGACCAGCTCCATGACCAGGAAGGTCGTCACCCCCGCGTCGGCATCCGCGCCGGCGTCCGTCGTCGTTTCCGGCGCCGATGCGATGCTCTCCAGCCCATACAGATGCGCGATGTTCGGGTGGTTCAAGCTGGCCAGCAGCTTGGCCTCCCGCTCGAATCGGCCGAGACGCTCCGGGTCGTCCGCGACGTCCGCGGGCAGCACCTTGATGGCGACCTCGCGCCCGAGCTTCTGGTCCGTGGCCAGCCACACCTCGCCCATGCCCCCCGCGCCCAGCCGCGACAGGACTCGAAAGCCGCCGATGGTTTTCCCCGCTTCGAACACCGTGTCCTGATCCTTACGTTTGAGATTGTATCTCGTTTTCTGATGAGTTGCGAGCCTCGCCGGTGTCCCGCTTCGGATTCGACGATCAGCCGGGGCTCGACCGGCCGCGGATCCGACGCACGCTTCGGATCCGCGTCGTCCGCAGCCCGTCGGCGAACTCCATGAACAGCCCCCGCACCGCGATGTGGTCGGTGAAGATGGCGTGCCCCCCCGCCGTGCAACCCGTCACCTCGACCCTCACCTCGCTGGCGCCCTCGCGCTCGAACCACCCGCCGCGAGCGTCGAACGACCCGTCGCCACATACGGTCAGCGAGTACACCGAGTTCTTCGTCGAAACGATCACCCGGTCACCCGGCTCCAGATCTCGCCGGCGGACACCATCGACCAGCTCCGCGGCCTCGGTCAGGCCATCGAGCGGGATCGCCTTCCGCCGCCCTGCGATCCGATGGATCCCGCTCGACTCACGGGTCATCCTGTGCCTCCCTCCCGCGCCGGCCGCTCGAGCTCGGCGGCCCAATCGAGCCCGCTGTTGAGCGACTGGGTGCCCAACCGTGGGTCGATGACCAGGAAGCGTTCGCCGTCGGCCGCCGGCGAGTACGGGTACGACAGACCCGTCGGTCGAATGCTGATCAGCAACTCGGGCACACCGATGCGAACCGATGCCCCCGAGAGATCTACCGCCACCCCGAACAGGCTGCCGTCCATGCCCTGGTAGTGCAGCTCGCGACCGGCCCGGCTCCAGCGGGGAAACAGCGCGCCATCGGTTGACACCCGCCACCGCCGACCCGGTCCGGGGAAGGGCGTCAGGTAGACCTCCTCGCGACCGGACTCGTCCGACGTGTAGGCCATCCAGCGACCGTCCGGAGAGAACACGCCGTTGCTTTCATTGAATGTCGAGTGGAGGAAGCGGTACGGCTCGCCGCCATCGAGGGGCAGGATCCACTGGTCCCAGCCGGTGTCCGGGCTCGACGCGTCGAACGCGATCAACCCGCCGTCGGGCGACCAACTGGTCGGAAACGTGTCGAGTTCGGATTCGAGGAGCGGCTCGGCCTCGCTCGCTCCGCCGACCAGCTTGCGGTAGATGTCCACGCCCGATTCTCCGGCGCGCGCGAAGGCGACGAAGGTGCTGTCCGGCGACCAGGCGATCTGCTGCTCGCCGCCGACATCGAAGGTCAGTCGGCTCGCGAGGTTGCGGTCGAGCTCGACGACCCAGATGTCGCCCAATCCGGTCGCCATGTCGTCGATACTGACGGCCGCCATGGTGTCGTCCGGCGAGATCCAGACCTCACGATACTCGGTCTGCTCACCGATCGTGCCCAGCAGCTCACCGTCACGATCGATCCACTGCAACACGCCTCCCTGGCCGCCGCCACCCGACTGGTAGGCCAGGACGTCACCACCGGCGGCGGAGGCCACCACCACCGCAGCGCCGTTGATCACCATCACGTCTTCGCACAGCGGAACGGCATCGCCGGTGAACTCGAGCCGCTCGACATCGAACGGCCTCGCCATCAAGGTCGCCTCACGCGCGAACAAGAGGTAACCCGCAGCGTACTCGGCAGCCGCTGCGGATCGCAGCAGCTCCTTTTCGCCGTCGCCGTCGAGCGAGGCGACCACCACGGCATGGCCGGCGGCGCCCGCAACGCCCGTTCCCCGCGCCAGGTAGAGGAAGTGGCGTCCGTCGGGGAGGAACCTAGGGTGACGGTGCGAGTTGTCCCCCCGGTCCGCGTCGAACCCGGTCAGGGTCGCGGACTCGCCGCCCGCCTCCGGCACGACGTGCAACGGCGTGTCGTAGGACGGGGCGAAGACGATGACACCGGTCGGGCTCCACGCCCCTCCCTTGCCGTACGGGGCATCGCACAACGAGATCGCCGGACCGCCGTCGGCGTCGACCTTCTTGAGCTTGGCGTCGGCGAAAAAGCCGACCGAACGGGAGTCGGGCGACCAAAACGGGTACTGGGCGCCCTCGGTCCCCGCGAGCGGCCGCGCGACCCCGACGTCGAGCTGCCGACGGTACAGCATCGGCACACCCTCCGGACCGCGGGCGGAGAAGACCAGCGCCCGTCCGTCGGGAGAGATCGCCACCGGCCCGGGGCTCACCGGATCCAGGTGATAGCTCGTCTCCGCCGGTGCGTCAATGGTGAAGCGCACGACCCTCGCCTCGACCGGTGCCGGGCGATGGGCCAGATACCCGGCGGCGACCGCACCGACGAGCAGCACGAGGGCCAGCGGGAGCACCCACCAACGGGCGCCGCGTCCACCGACCGTCACGCCCTCGACCGGGGGCACCGCGAACCCGTCCGGATCAGCGACGTACTCTTCGAGCAGCACCCTCGCGTCACCGATCGCCTGCAGGCGCCGCTTCGGCTTCTTGCGCAGGCATCGCTCGACGAGATCGGTGAGCCTCGACGGCAGGGCATCGGGCAACGCATCGAGGTCCGGCTGGTCCTTGAGCACGGACGCCAAGACGTGCGACACCGTTTCGCCGTCGAACAGCCTGCGGCCGGTGAGCATCTCCCACAGCACGACGCCGAAGGCCCAGATGTCGGCCCGGCGGTCGGCCGCGACGCCGGCCGCCTGCTCGGGCGCCATGTAGGCCGCCGTGCCGAGGATGACACCGGCCGCAGTCGCGTGCTGCGTCAAGGTCGGCGACAGCGACAGCGACGCATCGCCGGGGTCGGCGTCCCACGCCTTGGCAAGCCCGAAGTCGAGCACCTTGACGGTGCCGTCGGGTCTCAGCTTGATGTTGGCCGGTTTGAGATCCCGGTGGACAATGCCTTGCTCGTGCGCCGCCTCGAGGGCCTCCGCGATCTGGAGCGCCATGGGGATGGCCTCGTCGGTTGGAATCGGGCCGCGTGAGATTCTCTCGGAAAGATCTTCTCCTTCGACGAGCTCCATGACGAGGAAGGTGACCGGGTGCGCGATCGATCTTGAACTCTCGCCGGAACCCGAGCTCGAATCCGTATCCGGTGCGATGGTTTCGAGCCCGTACAGGTGGGCGATGTTCGGGTGGTTCAAGCTCGCGAGCACCTTCGCCTCGCGCTCGAACCTCGAGAGCCGCTCCGGGTCCTCGGCGACATCGGCGGGCAGCAGCTTGAGCGCCACCTCGCGATCGAGCGTGACGTCCTCGGCTCGCCACACCTCGCCCATCCCACCGACGCCGAGCTTGCCGGTGATGCGGTAGCGGGCGAGGGTGGAGCCGATCATCTCCCTCCCCTTTCGAGCTCCGCATCCCAGTTGACGACGACCGCCATGGGATCCGAGTTGGCCGTCTCGCCGCTCCGGATGACCAGGAAGCGATCGCCGTCCGGGGCGACGTCGTACGGGTATCGGAAGACACCGGCGAGGTTGATCCTGAACAGGGTCTCGCTGGTGCCGACGTTGAAGGTCGTACCGGACGCGTCCACCGCGGTCGCGACCAGCTCTCCGGTGGCGTCGACGAAGAACATCTCGGTCCCGTCCGCGCTCCAGCGCGGAAACGACCCACCATCGGTGGAAATCTGCCACCGTCGGGCGGGGGTCGGAAAGGTCGTCACGTAGACCTGATCCGATCCCGACTCGTCGGAGACGTACGCCATCCACCGGCCGTCGGGCGAGACCGACGCGTGGCTCTCGCTGAACTGTGAGGCCACGAGCTCGACCGGTTCACCACCGTCGGCGGACCGCGCCCACAGGTCGATGTCATTCTCGACCCCGACCTGCTCGAAGAGCAGCCAGGCGCCGTCCGGCGACCAGGACTGCGGGAACACCTGCTCGCCGCTGACGCTGAAGACCTTCTCCTCGTTGCCCGAACCGCCGACGTTCTTGATCCAGATCTCGTTGTTGCCGGCGGGCGAGCTGGCGAACGCGATCTGCGTCCCGTCGACGCTCCAGACCGGGTACCAGTCGTTGTTCGGGTCGAAGGTGAAGCGGGTCCGAAGCCCCCGTTCGAGGTCGTAGATCCAGATATCCGAGGTTCCCGCGCCCGCCTCGAGCTCGACGATGGCCGCCGAGCGGCCGTCCGGCGACATCCGGAGATCGAAGAAGAGATCGCCGCCGCCGACCTCGGCGATCTCGTCGCCCGATCGATCGACCCAGACGGCTTCGCTGTGCATCATCACCGAGCCCGTGTTGTACAGGAGCACTCCGTTGCCGGACGCCGAGAACGCCCCGAACCGGGCGGCGGCCATGTACATCACGTCGTCGGCCAGCGGCACCGCGTCGCCGACGAGCTCGGCCGACTCCGGATCGAACGGCTGCGCCATCAGCGTCTGCTCGCGGATGAAGAGCAAGAACCCGGAGGCGACCTCGACGTTGGTCGGCGCGGCGAGCAGCTCCCGACCCGGGCTCGGGTCGTCGACCGAGGCGACCATCACCCGGTCGTGCTCGGGGCCCTCCGCGGCGCGGGCGAGGTAGAGGAACCGGCCTTTGGGAAGCCAGTGCGGAAAACGCTGGCTGGTGATGTCGTCAGGCTTCGAGATCACCGGTTTCGCCTCGCCCCCCGCGGCCGAGACGATGTGAATCGCCGTGTTGTGCATCGGAGTGAACAGGATCCGGCCGTCCTCGCCCCACGATCCTCCCTTGCCGTTCCCCGCCGGGCAGACCGTCACCGGGGGTCCGCCGGTGGTGTCGATCTTGCGCAGGTTGCCGTCGCCGGAGAAGTAGGCCACGTGCCGGCTGTCCGGAGACCAGAACGGGTAGGACGCGCCGTCGGTTCCGGGCAGCGGGCGGGCGTCCATCTCGTCGAGCTGCCGCACCCAGAGCGTTCGCCGCCCGTCAGCTCCGACCACCGCGAAGACCAGCCGCGAGCCGTCGGGCGAGATCGTTCCCGAGCCCGGTGCGAACGCCGCCAGGGCGAAGGTGGATTCCGGCGGCGGCGGGATGTTGGCCCTG
>JASFPU010000109.1:0-8220 GCA_050115855.1 Holophagae bacterium | reverse complement strand
GATGGGGTCTGCAGCTGTCGGCAACGGCCTTCTGGGCTTCATTCGCCTGACGGCGGATGTCGCCCAGCGTCACCCGGGCAGCGTGGTCGTGCGAAGGACGCCGGAACCCCACCGACCACGCTGCCCGGGCGCCGGCGGCCTTCCTGCTGGCCGGGGCGGTTGCACGTGGTTGAACGCTCGGGCTCGGGGTTCGCTCGCGCGCTTTGCGCGCGGCGTCCCGCCCTCACCTGGCTGCGGTCAGTGCCGATCTCGCTCCGCGATCTCGGCCTGACTCGCCCGCCAGCCGAGCGCGGGATGCCCGGTATCGGCATTGTGTGAAGTGCGCTCGAGACGTAATGGCGATGCTGCACAATGCCGTACCCGGCACGCCCGCAGGGGACGATTGAACACGCGGGGATCGACGGCATGGCGAGCCGGCGCAGAAGCGATTTTATCGCTGATCCAACATCCAACATCCAACATCCAGCATCCAGCATCCAGCATCACGGCACACGACAGAAAACGGGGGGCCGTCAGGCCCCCCGGGTGAGCTGTCGTGCCGTGGGATGCTACCGGTGCCAGCGAACGAAGAAGCCCCAACGATCGGCGTCGTAGTCGGCGATCGGGAAGGCGTCTTCACTGTAATCCCAGTTCTCGTACTCGCCGGCGATGGCGAACTGCTTGGACAGATTGATCGCCAGTCGGGCCGAGGCCCGGTCGAGCTGGAACGGGAAGCTGCCGGTGTTCTCGAAGGTGGAGTACGCGGCGTCCAGCGTCAGAATCCAGACGTTCCACATCAGCGCGCCCTCGATGAGCTCGCCATCCTCGGCGTAGATCGACGGGATGATCTCGAAGCTCTGCGGCGCCCGCATGGCAATCTCGGTGTCGGTGTCGTACGTGTCGTACGACCCGCGCAGCATGAAGTTGTCGGTCGGTGTCAGGGTCAGGTCGATGGCGTAGCGCGTCGTGTCCGCCTGGTAGCCGACACCCGACGCATCGTTGTCGGAGTCCATGTTCTCCGCGGTGAGCAGCACGCGGAAGACGCGGCTGATCGACCAGTCGATGCGGCCGCGCAGCCGCGTGCGGTCATTGAAGTCGGTCCGCATGACGATGTCGTCGGCGTCCTGCCCGACGACGTCGACCAGGAACTTGAAGCCACCGGCGCGAATCGAGGCTCCGACGTTGTACGACGAGATCTGACGATCGAACTCGCCCTCCTGGCCGCCCGGCAGGACGATCTCGGCGACGTCGGCCGAGACGTCGAGGTCCATGTCGTTGTGCGCGTACTCGGCCCAGGCGGAGAAGATGCCCAGGTTGCGGAGATCGAGCCGGACCGTGGCGATACTCTCCTCGCGCTCGTAGCCGGTGTCGGCCTCGACCAGCGTGGTGATGTCACGCGGGTCGAAGCCGCCGAAGTTCGAGGTGTCCGAGTACAGGCTCGAGATCATGGTCCAGCCCTCGAGCTGACGGTCGCGCGCCTCGTACCCGGCCTTCAGGCCGACCTTGTCGCTGATGTCCCACTCGAATCGCAGCTCGCCTCGCCAGTAGGGCAGCTCGGTCCGGCTGCTGACCGACTGATCGAGCCCCGCGAAGAAGCGCGACAGCTGGAACGACGCCAGGCTGCCGGACAGCAGCTCGTTCATCCGGCTGTCGCCGTCGTAGTCCGCGCGGGCGTACGATCCGATGATGCGCACCCTCTCATTGATGCGGCCGGTGAGGTGGACAGTGGTGACCGGAGTGTCCGCGTCGGTCCGCGCGGTCCGGCCGAAGCTGTCGAGCTCGATTGGCCGGCCGATCGTCTCGCCCGGATTGTTGCCGACGCCCTCGCCGGGGGCGAGGCTGTCAGAGTACGTGCCGGAGAAGTCGCGCCAGCCCTGCAGCACGGTGCCCTGCAGGAACCGAGTCGCGAAGGCGACTCCGACGTAGAACTCCTGCTCGGTCTCCTCGAGGTCGGACGCGAGGCGGAACTCGTCGTTACCGACCGAGTACGTGGTCTGGCCAGGACCCTCGTACCGGTTCCACCGGTAGCCGAGGATCGGAGTGACCTTGCCGCCCGGCAGCAGCTCGAGACGGAGATCGAGGACATCGCGGTCGCGGTCCCAGACGTGCTGGCCCGGGACGATCCCGTCGTCGACCAACGGGTTGGCGTACCTTGGAAGTGCGCTGAAGGCGTTCATCTGCTGGTAGAAAACCGACAGCCGGTAGGCGCCGCGAAGACCCATGTCGAGACGGAACCTCCCGGCAGGGTTGCCGCCGAAGCCCGACGCGTCGATGCGGAGACGATCGGCGAACCCACCGCCGCTCGACGGATCGACGAAGTTGAGCGAGAAGCCCCGCAGGACGACGCCGTCGTCCTGGTTGATCTGGGTGCGGAACATGTCCTCGTTACCGTTGACATCGACGCTCTGGTAGCCGACCTCGACGTCGACCGAGGTCGATTGGGCCGATGCGGACAGGGCGCAGACGACGGCGATGCAGGTCAGGGCGGCGATGGAAAGACGGTGTGTGTTCATCATCCCCCCCTACTTCAACAGCATCGGCGACGTGTTCGAGCCGTGGACCGAGACGTGGCATGTGGTGCAGTTCCGATACCTCGGACTTCGCAGGTCGTGGAATGACGGCGGCTGCGAGCCGAAGGTGCCGCCCTCGATCAGGCTGTGGCACTCGAGACAGAGCTGGTCGACCCGGGGCCGCGTCAATGCCATCGGGTTGGTCGAGCCGTGCGGCTCGTGGCAGCTCAGACAGCTGCCGGCCACGTCCGACACGTGCGGAAAGACGAACGGTCCGCGTTTCTCGGCGTGGCAGGTGACGCAGGGCGAGTCGCCGGACCGGTCGAGCCGGAGGCTCTCCTCGCCCGAACCGGCGTGAGGGTTGTGGCACGACACGCACTGCAGACCGCCGCGGTCGAGGGTGTGCCCGAACGGCTTGCGGAACGAGCCCGCGACCGACGGATGGCAGCTGGTGCACAGCTCGTTGGCATCGGTCGCCAGCAGTGCAGGCTGCGCGGTTCTGGTTGCGTGGATGTTGTGGCACGAACCGCACCACACCGAGGCGTCGGAGTGCACCGAGTGGCTCGAGAACATCGACGGCAGGTCCTGATGGCAGCCGGCGCAGAGCTGCTCGCCCTGGCGACCCTCGGGCACGCGGATCAACGTCGGGTCGCCGCCCTCCTCCATGTGCTGGGTGCCGCCGCCGTGGCAGGTGACGCAGGTCGGCCCGCCGCGATCGGCGATCGCGTGAACGGTGTTGTGGAAGTCGGCTGCGATGTCCTCATGGCACATGGCGCAGTCCTCGGACGGATCGTCAGCCCGTGCGGTC
This sequence comes from Holophagae bacterium, assembly GCA_050115855.1. Lineage (GTDB taxonomy): Bacteria > Acidobacteriota > Thermoanaerobaculia > Thermoanaerobaculales > Sulfomarinibacteraceae > JAHECW01. Next base: position 4,923 of record JASFPU010000109.1, on the reverse strand, counting down.
CCCGGGGCGCCGACCGCGGCGACCAGGATGAGGGCCGCGGCGCCTGCCACCAGGATCGTGATGGTCTGTTTCATACCCGTTCGTCCTTTCGAGATCGCACGCGGCCTGCCGCATCGGCGGCAGGCCGCGTCTTCACGGGTTTCCTAGTGGGCGTGAACGGCGTCGACCGAGAACTCACGATCGGCTCCGTGGCACGAGGCGCAGGACTCGCCGAACGGCGCCGTCTGGGTGTAGGCGTGAGCCGCTGCATCGACCGTGCTGTGGCATGCCAGGCACGCCGCGGCCGCCGGCTGCGTCGGCGAGTAGTAGCTGCGCTCGGTGATGACCTCCTGTGAGCCTTCCGGAGCGGGCACGTTGTAGGTTGCCTCGAGGTGGCAGCCGTCGCAGCTCCTGAGGTCGCCGGGGTAGCCGACGTGGTTGTAGTTGTGAACCGAACTGCGGTAGCCGTACACGGTGAAGTCGACGGCGAGCTCGCTGCCGGTGTGGAGCCGGTGGATCAACCACCGCATGTCGATCGACTCGGGCGGCAGCTCTTCGTCGGGGCGGACCTCCTCGTCGCTGTTGTTCGGCCGGTGGCAGAACACGCACTCGTGAACGGCGAAGCGCTGGCCGCCGTGCAGCGACAGCACGTCGTGGCAGACGTTGCACTTGTCGAGCGACACGACCTCGCGTCGCGGCATCGGCTCGTCGTCGGTCACCGCGGCGTAGAAGATCGGGTTAAGGGCGCCCTCGGTGACCTCGAGGCCCTCGGGCGACCCGTCGTCGATGACGGCCGTGCGGCGGACGTCCGCCGAGAAGCCCCAGGTGCCGGTGGCGTCGGCGGGGATGGGATCCTCGAAGGTCACCATGTACTCGTCGCCGGCCATCGTCGCGCTCCGTCCGTCGACGGAAAGATCGATGGTGTGGTCGATGGTGTCACCGGTCGGTCCGGCCATCCTCAGTGTGAGCGTGCGCAGGTCGGCGATGTCCGTCACTGTCGAACCGTCGTCGTTCGTCAGCGTGAAGTACACCGTCGGCGCGCTGCCCGGGGCCGCGTCGGTGACGTCGGTGATCTCGATGTTGATCCCGGCGAGCTGGCTCGACTTGGTCGGAATGACGTGGGCGCCCATGACCGAGATGTCGAACTCGAAGTCACCCTGGGGTCGGTGGCAGTCGGCGCAGTTGTCGTCGTTGAACTGCGGCACCGGGTGACCCTCCGGCGCCTCCCAGTCGATGAGGTCGTGGCACGAGCCGCAGGCGTCGCGGCTCGGACGGGTGAACCAGACCGAGCCCTCTGGGGTGTCGGCGGTGTGGCAGCGGTCGCAGTTCCTCATGTCCTGAGGCATCAGAACCTCGGAGTAATCGTGAACCGACTGGCGATAACCGATGATCTGATAGGGGATGCCGGCCTGCACGCTGGGCAGGTTGGCGCCGGTGTGGATCTTGTGGATCATCACCTTCATATCCACCGTGTTGCCGGTGTCCGGATCCCAGGTCTGCTTGTTGTGGCACATGGTGCACAGCTTGACGTCGCGCCGGCTGCCGCCGTGGAACGCGAGCTGCTCGTGGCAGCTGTTGCAGGTCTCGTCGAGCATGCCCTGCCACATGTCGACCACGTCGCCGCCGTTGGGCACGAAGTCGTAGGTGACGTTGTCATACTGTGTGGTCTCGAGCGGCGTGTCGTTCAGATTGCGCGTGGCATAGATGCCGACGGTGTGCGTGACCGTCGGATCGTAGTCCGCCGGGAGCTCGGTACCGAAGGTGTAGCGGGCCCGGCCGAGCTCGACGTCCTCCCACGACCCGCCGGAGTCGCTCGACGCCTGAATGGCGGTGTCGCCCGTGATCGGGCTGGTCTGCGGCCGCGTCGTGTAGGCGACGAAGTCGCGCAGATCGGCGTCGTACCAGGTCAGAATGAAGCTCATGCTGATCTCGCCCGGCGTGATGATGCCGGCCCGGTCGAGCGGCTGACCGAGATCGTCGGCGAAGGTCACCTCGACGACCGGACGCCGGTCGTCCGGGATCACGATCGACTCGATCGTGATGTTGAGACCCGGCCGGATGTACTGGAGCTGCTCCTTCGTGAGGTAATGCTCGGCCTCGGTCTTGGTGTAGATCTGGTGTGGGTCGGGTTCCTGCCCCGGCGTCGCGCGACCACCGCTGTCCCGGGTCATGATCGGTGTGATCGCGGCACCGGCGGTGGCGAGCACCAGCAAACCTCTCGTGATCGAAATCATCTTCCTGCCTCCCTGTTCGAGACGAAATGGCGCACCTGAGAGTGATCCGCGACCGACGTTGAATCGACGCCGGTCGCGGATGATTTTGAAACGCGTTCTCTATTGTTCGGGGGGGGTGCGGCGGGTGACCACGTGGTCTCGAGGGTGTTCCGGTGAGGGGCCGCCGCTGCGGGCGTCATGACGATTCCATGACTGTACAACTCTGCGCGAGTTCTCCCAAAATGTCAAGAACAGTAACCATTTCTATTGACCTGGCTCCAGCAACGAATAAGTGCGAAGGAGTCTACCGGGTAACCTATTGATTGTCAAGGACAAACGTCCGGATTGATAGCTGTTCTCAATCTCGTGCCCGAGGTCGTGTTCGCGGGCGTGGAACGACCGTCGAGCGGCCCGGACCCGATGACACTTCGGTGACGTGACGGATGCGGCTTCCGCGGGGCGCTTGTCAGGTGGCGACGCATGCGCGACACTGCACGTGTGAACCGATCCAAGCTCGTCGTCGTGGTGGCCGTCGCGGCCATCCTGATCGTGGCCCTGCTCGGGGTCGTGTGGCGGCGTGAGCTGAGATGCGCCGGGTTCGCCGGACCGGCGGTGACCGCCGGCGAGCTGCCACCGCCGCCGCCGCCCGGATCGCTCCGGGTCGCCCACTTCAATCTGCGCAACTTCCCGCTCGACGAACGGCCCGAGTCGGCTGGGCTCGGCTTCAGCCGACGGACGAACATCTGCGACATGGAAGCGGTTCTCGACGGGCTGGAAGCGCAGATCATGGGCTTCAACGAGGTCTGCGACACCCGCAGGTTCCCCCCGATTCTGCGCCGCGCGGCCGGAGGCCGTCCGATGCGGGTGCTTTTTTCGGAGCATGGTGGACGGGCCGGCCAACACCTGGCGATCGCCTGGGACGGCACCGCCTTCGAGCCGGTCGGCGGGCCGGTGGAGATCGGCGAGGTCGCGGTGTCACGAGATCTCCGTCCGGGGCTGGCGGTGCGCCTGCGGTCGACGGTCCGCCCCGACCTCGATTTCACCGTCATCGAGGTCCACCTCGATGCCGGGCCCGATGATGTCGATCGACGGCTGACACAGGCCCGTGCACTCGCCCGGTGGATCGGAGACTGGACCGATACGACCGGTGATGACGACGTCGTGCTGCTCGGGGACTTCAACACCGTCGGTGGTCGCGGCATGACCGCGGCAGAGGAGCTGCAGCGAATGGACCCCGTCCTCGCGGCTGTTGGGCTCGAGCGGTTGAACAACGCCACCGGCTGCAGCCAGTACTGGGAGGGTCCGGGCACCGCCGATGGGATCTTCACAGCGTCACTGCTCGACCTCGTCTACCTCAGCGGTGTCGACGCGGACGGTCCGGCGCGGTCCTGGCTGCACTGCGAACGCCTCCGCTGCGCCGATCTCGTGTCGCGGACGGGCGAGGAGGACGGGACGTTCTTCGACGTGTCCGACCACTGCCCGGTGACCTTCGAGATCACTGTCCCGGGATCGTGACGGGGCGTGGCGGTGGCAGCGATCAGCGACAGCGGGCAGCGGCAGTGAGCAGCTGCAATGAGCAGTGACAATGAGCTGCAACAGTATTCCAGTAGATCCCGGAGTCCGTCCAATCCGCGGTATGATCCTCGTTCGATGATGAGATTTCCTCTCTGGAACGAAATGCGTTGCGAGCTGCACGTCTCGCGCCGTGCGCGCGATCGGTACGGCTTCGACCAGGCGCTGTTCGGCTCGAACGGCTCGGTCGTGTTCGCCGACTTCCGCGCTGCTCGGCTGTTTGCCGACCGGATGAATGCGCACCGCGACGTCGTCGCCCATCCCGAGCGGGCGGTCCGTGCGAGCGACGTCAACGCCCTCGGCCTGATCGACGAGATGGTGCATGTGGTCCTCGCGCGGTACCGCGCGACGGTGCGTCCGACGCTGTTCGCCGAGCTTCTCTCCGACCTCGAGAACGAGCTCGGACCGGGCGGGGTGGCCGAGGTGCTGCGCGTGTTCGTCGACGAGTTTCCACCCCTGGCCGTGTACCGGGGCGAGATCGATGTCGAGGCCTATCTCTCGGCATCCACGGCCGGCACGCCGAACCGGGAGCTCGCGCTCGAGGAGCTCGTCCTGTTGCATCTCGCCAACTCCAACCCCGCCTTCGCGCCGTTCAGGGAGCTGTTCGACGACAGCCGCCTGCGACGCGAGACCGACTATGGGAGCTGCGTCGAGGTCATCGAGGCCGTGTTCGCCGGCCGGCCCGGGCTCGAGGAGGGCGGACAGACGCTGCTCGATCTTCTGCTCGCCCCGGTCCGTGCGGCGCCGACCAGCCTGCAGGCCCAGCTCGCCTTCATTCGTGGCGCATGGGCGCCGTACCTCGGCGAGCAGCTCATCCGCGTGCTGTCGAGCCTCGACTTCGTCGCCGAAGAGACCAGGCCGTTCTTCGGTCTCGGTCCCGGACCGTCGGAGGTGCCGTCGTACGACGATCTCGGTGACGGGCCGGAGCGCTACTCGGCCGATCGCGACTGGATGCCGCGGCTCGTGCTGCTCGCCAAGAACGTCCACGTCTGGCTCGACCAGCTATCGCGGCGGTACCGGCGTGCGATCGTCACCCTCGACCAGATCCCGAACGACGAGCTCGATCGGCTCGCGGGCTGGGGTTTCACCGGCCTCTGGCTGATCGGGGTCTGGCAGCGCAGCCGGGCGTCGGAGCGCATCAAACGGTGGATGGGCGACA
>JASFPU010000108.1:0-8373 GCA_050115855.1 Holophagae bacterium | reverse complement strand
GTCGTCGGCCATCGGGGTCACGTCGAACGGGTTCTTGACATCGACCAGCCCGTCGAGCCGTGCGGCCTCGAGCGTCGCCTGGAGGCTGCTGCAGGTGGCGTCGGTGAAGCCGGCGAGGATCAGCCGGGCCCGTTCGCCCTCGATCGAGTCCGCCATGCCGACCGACTCGAATCCGGCGTTGGACATGGCGGCCAGGCGGCGCCCGGTGATGCGCTTCCCGCGGAATGCCACCGACAGCCGGAGCAGGTCCGAGAACTCGTTGAAGTCGGCCGCGACGTGGGCGCCGGCCTCGGCGACCGCGGCTTCGCAGACCGCGTAGTCACCCGCCACCGAGGCGGTGTGGCCGGCGGTCGCCGAGCGCCCGGCGGAGGTCCGGCCGGCCTTGTAAAACACGACGTCCTTGCCGACAGCGACGGTGGACCGAACCGCCTGGGCGAAGCGGAGCCCGTCGCCGGGTTGGAAGCCCTCCATGTAGACCGCGAAGACGTCGATCTCCGGATCGTCCTTCATGTGGGTCAGCAGGTCCGCGGCGGTCAGGTCGATCTGGTTGCCGATCGACAGCGCGTAGGCCGGATCGAACCACGGCATCCGGCTCAGGTTGGCGATGATGTACGCCCCCGACTGCGAGATGAAGCACGCCGATCGGGGGTGATCGCCACGCGACTTGGCGAGCTTGGTTTCCGGAATGAACATGGTGTCGTAGCGACCGGGGTGCGAGATGACGCCGAGCGAGTTGCCGCCGATGAACACCGGACCGCCGTCGTCGTCGTCGTGGGCGGCGCGGATCCTGGTCTTGAGGCGGTCGGCGAGGGCCTCGCTTCCCTCCTTTTCGCCGAGACCGCCGGGGATCAGGATGACGGCGTTCGCTGCGTCGGCGTCGAGCAGCTGATCGAGGACCTCCGGGACCTGGGGCGCGCCGACGGCGACGACGAACAGGTCGACCTTGCCGGGCAGGTCCGCGATCGTCGGAACACACCGCACGCCGTCGATCTCGTCGAGCCCGGGCCGGACGACGGAGGTTTTTGCCGGGTCGAAGCCGGCGGCAAGGATGTTGCCGAGGATGATTCGACCCATGTTCATGCCCTTGGACGAAACCCCGATGATCGCCGCCGACGCCGGTTTGAGCAGGCTGTCGATCTTGGCGATCGGTCGCGAGCCAGTGGCGCCGGTCGCCGCCGAGAACGAGCACACGCCATCGAGCGGACCGAGTCGCTGCCCGGTGGCTACGAACGGGTTGACCTCGAGCTCGGCCAGATGGACGTCGGCGTAGGGGTTGAGCTCGGAGAAGTGGTTGGCGACGCTGATCGTGGCCTGGAAGCAGTCGATCAGGGTCTGGTCGGACACCAGCCGCCGCGAGCCTCGCATGGCGCCCGACAGTCGGGTGTAGGACAGGGTCCGCTTGAACAGCTCGAAGAACTGAGGTCCGTCGACGAGACCGGTGGGAGCGATCGCCACCGCCGAGCCCTTGCGCGTCTCCCTCGCGAGAGTTTCCATCTCGACGCCGCCGAGCCCGGCCGTGATGATCGGGCCGAACTCGGTGGTTCGACGAACCCCGACGAAGAGCTCGGTGGCGAAGCCTCGTGCGTCGGACTCGACGTACTGGCAGAGCAGGACACCGACGACTCGCTGCCGCAACGCGTCGGCCGAGGCGACGGCCCCGTCCTCGAGAGCCTGGCCATCGGCGTCGAGGAACTCGGCGTAGGCGACGGGGGCCTGTGCCAGCATCGCGTCGAACGTAACGATCACCTCGTCGAGGGACTTGTCGACGATCCGAACCCCGCCGGCCTCGGTCTTGTGCACGATATCGGGTGAGACGATCTTGAGGACGACCCGGTCGCCGGGCACGGCGTCGAGGTCGACCTGGGTCGGCCGGGAGCCGGCGTCGATCAGGCGGGCGATCGGGACCGCCTCGGCCCCGGTGGCACGCAGCAGCTGATAGCACTCGTGCTCGAAGAGCCGGGTTCGTCCGTCGTCGCGCGCGGTCTCGAGGAGCCGCTCGATGTGCGAGAAGTCAATCGTGGTCATGCGTGCCCCCTCGGCCCCGTCCGGGCTTCCTTGGCCGGTCGCCGCGCCGGCCGCCGGTCAGACGCCGGTCGGAACCCGGTCGCCGGGGATCGGTTCGTCGCCGGCGAGAACGGTCTCAAGCCCTTCCGGATCGTTGGTCATCGCCGCCGCCCAGTCGCCTGCGACAACCGGGTCGAACGTGTCCGGCGAGATCCTCTGACAGACGCGGAGGGCGCTCGGAATCGACACGCCGCCGTCGACCAGGCCACGGAAGAACAACCCGGCGGCCCGGCCGAAGGCGAAGGCGCGCTTGTTGACCTCGACGATCTTCTCACCCTTGCGGGAGAACAGCGCCTCGACGTAGGTCAACAGCTGGTCTTCGGTGAAGTCGAGCCGGCACGACGCGGCGCCGACAGCGACCATGTTCTGCGCCCGCATGTTGCCGGCCGCCCGGGCGATCTGGCCGCCGTCGACCAGGATGCAGTTGGAGAAGGTCGCGAGCTGCGATATCAGCCGGTCGGTCTCCGGGTAGTCCGGGATGTTGACGTACGGCGTCACGCTGGTCACGACCCAGCCGTCGGGTGTGAGGTAGTGCCAATAGCGCATGACCTCGAGCGGTTCCACCGACAGCACCATGTCCGCGGCACCCTTCGGGATCAGGTCTGAGTGGATCTCGTGATCGGCGTAGCGCAGGTGGGACTGCACCGCACCGCCGCGCTGCGCCATGCCGTGGACCTCGGCCTGTTTGAACTCGAAACCCGCGGCGAGTGCCGCGTTGTCGATGACGTAAGCGATCGAGAGGATGCCCTGTCCGCCGACGCCGGCGAGAATGATGTTTTTTTCCATGGCTCCTCCTAGGCGTTCTTCTTGAGGGCTTCGAGGCAGCTCCGTCGGGCGATGATGACGCTCGGCCCGTCGTACGCGAGCTCGTCACGGAAGACCGCCACGTTGGCGTCGTGGTTGCGCGGCGTCGGTTCGATGATCCGCAGGTGCTCGGGCTCGACGCCCGCACCGAGGATGATCTGGTCCAAGGTCTCGCCGGTCGACATGGACCGCTGGGTACCGGTCATGCCGACGGTGTCGTTGTCGAGGACCAGCACGTTGAGGTTGACGTGCTGCTGGACTGCCGACAGCAACGGGGTGATGCCGCCGTGGGAGAAGGTGCTGTCGCCGATCGCGGCGACCGCTGGCGTGTAACCGGCGTGCGCCGCCCCTGCGGCCATGCCGATCGACGCCCCCATGGCGACGCAGCTGTGGATTGCCTCGAGCGGTGGCAGAGCGGCCAGCGTGTAGCAGCCGATGTCCGAGAAAACCTGCGGGTTCTCGAACGAGGTCAGCGCCTCGTTGAGCGCTTTGAAGCTGTCGGTGTGGGGGCAGCCCTTGCACAGTGCCGGCGGACGATTGGCGAGCCCCTCGGCCGGATCGTGTGCGCTCGGCCGGGGCGAAAGACCGAGCGAGTCTCGAACGATGTCCGGATCGAGCTCGCCGGTCCGCGGCAGCTCGCCGGTCATCCGACCCTGGACCTCGACGCCGACCAGGCCGAACAGGCCGCGGATCATGGTCTCGACCAGTGGGTAGCCGTCCTCGAGCACGAGCAGCTCGTCGACGTGCTCGACGAGCCGGCGGATCTTGTTCGCGGGCACCGGATACTGGCGGATCGACAGCACGGACCGGCTGTCGTCGGCCGCGTTCTCCCGGTAGTAGTTGTCGGCCAGCCCGCAGGTGATCACGCCCTTCGTGCCGGCGAGCACGAGCTCGTTGTGGGCGCTCTCCTCGGATCGTCGGAGCAGCTCGGGCTGCTTGTCGGTCAGGTGCTTGTACTGGACCCGCGCGTTGACCGGCAGCAGCGTCCACTTCTTGATGTCCCGGGCCGGGTTGAGGTCGTTCTGCGGTCGGGTCTCGCGGGTCGTGACGCCGGCACGGCTGTGGGCGATGCGGGTGACGAGACGAACCATCACCGGCAGCGACAGCTCCTCCGACATGTCGAACGCCTCGAACATCATGTCGTAGCACTCCTGCTGGTTCTTCGGCTCGAAGCACGGGATCAGCGCAAACTGGGCGAAGTACCGGCTGTCCTGCTCGTTTTGGCTGGAGTGCATCCCCGGATCGTCGGCCACGGCGAGCACGAGACCGCCGTTGGTCCCGGTGACCGCGCTGTTCATGAACGCATCGGCGGCGACGTTCAACCCGACGTGCTTCATGCACACCAGCGCCCGCTTGCCGGCCCAGCTCATGCCGAGCGCCTCCTCGTAGGCGACCTTCTCGTTGGTCGACCAGAAGGCGTGGACGTTGCCGATCTTCTTGGTGGCGCGCTCGACGAACTCGAAGATCTCGGTCGACGGCGTCCCCGGGTAACCGTAGACACCGCTCAGGCCGGAGTGGATGGCGCCGAGGCCGACCGCCTCGTCGCCCAGAAGAATCTCTCGTGACATGCGTCAGCTCCCTTCGAGCCGATGTGAGTGGCTCGTTTCAATCCTCGACGTCGGCTGCGGACGCCGACGTCGAGGATTGGAATTGTAGAGCATCGTCGCGATTCGAACGACCATCATATAATCCGCCAATGCCCGACGCGCCCCGTATCCTGGTGACCAACGACGACGGCTTCGCCTCGGAAGGCATCGACGCCCTGATGCGCGGGCTCGACGGCCTCGGCGAGCTGTGGATGGTGGCGCCGGACGGCGAGCAGTCGGCGGTGTCCCACGCTCTCACACTCGACCGGCCGCTGCGGGTCCGTCGGCTCGACGACCGACGATTCGCGGTCAACGGCACGCCGACCGACTGCGTCACCCTCGGAATCTCCAACCTGCTCGGGGATACCCCGCCCGATCTCGTGGTGTCCGGGATCAATCGCGGCGGCAACATGGGCGTTGACGTGCACTACTCGGGCACCGTGTCGGCTGCGTTCGAGGGGGTCATCCTCGGCTATCCGGCCATCGCGATCTCCCAGGTCGTCGGCAACGGGATGAGCTGGACCGCGGCGGCCGCGGTGGTTCGCGAGCTCGCGTCGTGGGTGCTCGAGCACGGTCTGCCCGAGTCGACGCTGCTCAACGTCAACGTGCCGCTCGGTCGTCCGCGCGGCCTCAAGCTGACCCGGCTCGGGGTCCGGCGCTACACCGAAGGCGTTGTCCCTCAGCGCGATCCGCGGGGGCGCAGGATCTACTGGATTGGCGGAGGCGAACCGGTATGGGAGGCGATCCCCGATACCGATTTTCACGAGGTCGGCGAGGGGTTCATCTCGGTGACGCCACTCCACCTCGACATGACCGAGCACCGCGTGCTCGACGATCTGAAAAGGCTGCAGCCGTCGTTTCTCCATCACCCGAAACACGGGCCCGACGATCGATGATGGCGGGCGACGGCTACGCCTACCGGCGGCTGCAGATGGTCGAGATGCTCGAAGGTCTCGGCATCCGCGACCGTCGGGTGCTCGACGCGATGCGCGAGGTGCCGCGTCACCTGTTCATTCCCGAGAGCTATCGGCACTCGGCCTACTCCGAAGACGTGTCGATCAACATCGGTGCCGGCCAGACGATCTCGCAGCCGAGGGTGGTCGCCCTGATGTCCGAGGCCGCCCGCATCGGACCGGATGATCGGGTGCTCGAGATCGGCACCGGATCCGGCTACCAGGCCGCGGTGCTCGCCCGGCTCGCTCGTTTCGTGTTCTCCATCGAACGCATTCCGTCGCTGGCGCGCGACGCGAAGGCGCTGCTCGACGGTCTCGGCGTCGAGAACGTCAGCGTCAAGGTGATGGACGGCAGTCTGGGGTGGTCGGCAATGGCGCCGTTCGACGCCATCCTGGTCACCGCGGCCGCGCCCGAGGTCCCACAGCCGCTGATCGACCAATTGGTCGACGACGGTCGTCTCGTGGTCCCCGTGGGCGGACGTGAAAACCAGGTGATCCGGGTCGTCGAACGGCACGGATCGAGCTGGCAGACCCGTGACCTGCGCGGCGCGTGCTTCGTCCCGCTGATCGGTCGCCACGGCTGGGAGGGCGAGCCGGTATGAGCGGTCTGTTGCACGACATCCACCGACTCAAGGACTGGCTGTTCGGCCTCATCGATTCTTTTGCCGCATCGCCCCACCCGGGCTGGTGGCTGTTCGCGCTGGCTGTTGCCGAGAGCTCGTTCTTCCCGATTCCGCCCGACGTGTTGTTGGTCACCCTGGGGGTCGCCCGGCCCGACATGGCGATCTGGTACGGTTTCGTGTGCTCGGCGGGCAGCGTGCTGGGCGGCGGTATCGGGTACGCCATCGGGCTCTACGGCGGTCGCCCGTTGCTGTACCGCTTTTTCAAGGCCGACAAGATTCACGCCGTCGAGAGCCTGTATGACCGGTTCAACGCCTGGGCGACCGGCATCGCCGGGCTGACGCCGATCCCGTACAAGGTGTTCACCATCGCCGGAGGGGCCTTCAAGATCAACTTCAGGATCTTCATGCTGGCCTCGCTGGTGTCGCGCAGCCTGCGGTTCATGGCCGAGGGCGTTCTGCTCTACTTCTTCGGCGAGCCGATCAAGGACTTTCTCTACGACCAGTTCAACTGGCTGTCGATCGCCTTCGTGGTGCTCCTGATCGGCGGTTTCTGGCTGGTCCAACACCTTGGCCGGCGGCACTCGGCCGGCGCAGGACGAGAGGGGAGGCCGTAGACCGATGACCGCTCGGAGAATTCGCGTGTCCGGCCGGGTGCAGGGCGTCGGCTTCCGCGCCTTCGTCTGGCGCGAGGCGCTGGCGCTGGCCGTAAATGGCTGGGTCAGGAACCGGACCGACGGCACGGTCGAGGCGGTGATCGCGGCCGACGACGCGACCCTCGATCGATTGCTCGATCGGATCCGGCAGGGGCCCCGGTGGAGCCGGGTCGACCGCATCGAGCAGACGCCGGAGGCGAGCCCGGTGCCGGCCGGGAGCGGTTTCGAGATCCGATCGGACCGCTGATGGTGCTCCTGCTGCCGCCCGGTACCACGACGCTCGAGCGGACCGTGGCAGCCGTGTTCGACCACCTGACGCCTGAGGTCCGGAATCGAGTGGCGGTGCTGTACCTCGACGATGGGAGCGGTGAATGGTGGCGATCCGCGGTCGAGCGTCCGGCCGAGGAACGACGGCGCTCGGTGCTCGCCGCGGTGTCCCACACGGCGCTTGCAGACGCGGTTCGGCTCGGCATCGGCGGGGCCCTGCTGCAACCGGTGTCGACCCCCGCTCTGGCGCTCGCCTGCGATGTCGCCGCCGGCGCGCACGGTCCGACGCCGCCCGCGGTTGTCGGAACCGGCGTGGTCGACGCGATGGTCGCTTCCGTCGATGCGTTGCACGCCATCGGGTGGTTCCCGCGCGGATTTTGGACGCCACTGCTCGGTGATCGATCCATGATCGAGATCCTGCACGGCATCGCGGCCCGGATCCCGGGCCGGCGCGTCGTGGCCGACTGGCCGGCGCTCCTGGTCGCCGATCAAACGGCCGACGAGCTGGGCTGCGCGATCGACGCCGCCACCGGCGACATCGTGGCTGACGCGCCTGAAGCTCCGACCGTGGTTGATTTGGGCGGGTGCCTCGATGCCGACGACCCGGCGGCGGCGATGCTCGCCCGGTTGGCGGAGATTCCGTCGGACCGACCGGCCCCGCCCGCGGTTTCCCGGTCCGTCCACGAGCTTCCGAGCGGCCATCGTGTCGGTGTCTGGCGTCCGTTTCCGTGCTGCGACCAGCCAGTCGAGGGCTGGTCGGCGACGCCGGTCGACATTGCCGGGGCCGGGCACTGCTGGCGGATCGACCGGCCGGGTGGCGACAGCACGATGGTGGTCGACACGCTGGTGTCCGGGCCGGACGACGGCACCGATCGTTCGGTGCTCAGGGTGCCCGGGTGGATCGGGGCCGAGATCGGTCCCGGACGGCCCGCCGGTGTGCTGATCGAGCGCCTCGCGTCCAGTGGGGAGCGGGACGGACGGCCGCTGTGGGTGTCGAATGTCGACCATGCCGGAGTCCAATTCCTGCTCGGACTGCCCGCCCCGATCTGGGTCGACGGGCCCGGCGTGCCCGTCTGATTGACAGCTCTCGGCCTCGGACATAGCATCGGGTCTCCGAGCGGGGCTATAGCTCAGGTGGATAGAGCAGGAGTTTCCTAAACTCAAGGTCGCAGGTTCGAGTCCTGCTAGCCCCGCCAGCTCCCGCCCACATCCTTATCGCCAAACGATTCCAGGCCCGTCCGCCGGTGACGCCGCAACCGCAGAGACAGAGACAAAGACAGAGACCGGAACAGAGACAGGGCAGGGACAGTTGCAGGATCAGCGACAGCAATCTGGTCTCGTCGGGAACGGGAGCGGAAGCGGGACCGGAATCGATCCGGCGTTGACACGCACCGCCGGTCATGTACTGTTCACTGCCACTGCC
>JASFPU010000107.1:0-8551 GCA_050115855.1 Holophagae bacterium | reverse complement strand
CAGTTCTATGATGAGTCCCATGCAGCGACTCAAGCTCATCTGCGGCGCGATCGCGCTGCTCGTCGGGGCGGCGCCGGGTGCCGCACAGGAGGTCGTTCACCTTCGGGTGGAGGACACCATCCAGCCGGCGTCCCAGCGCTTCATCGAGCGCGGTATCGAGGAGGCCGAAGCGCGCAACGCGGCGGTCGTGGTGATCGAGCTCGACACGCCGGGCGGTCTGCTGGACTCAACGCGGGAGATCACCACGGCGATCACCGAGTCCGAGGTGCCGGTGGTCGTCTACGTCACCCCGGGCGGGGCGCAGGCTACGTCGGCGGGTTTCTTCATCCTGATTTCGGCCGACGTCGCGGCGATGGCCCCCGGCACCAACACGGGTGCCGCGTCCCCCGTCCAGGGCGGCGGAGAGGACGTCGGTGAGACCATGAAGGCCAAGGTCTTCTCCGACGCGGCCGCCATGGCGAGATCGCTCGCCGAGGCGCGGGGGCGGAACGTCGATCTCGCGGTCGAGGCGGTGGAGGACGCTCGATCGTTCACCGCGTCCGAAGCGGTCGAGGCGAATATTGTCGACCTGGTCGCGATCAACCTCGCCGACCTCCTCGAGTCGCTCGACGGCCGCGAGGTCACCCGCTTCGACGGCTCGACGAGCGAGCTGAGCCTGAACGACCCCGTGGTGGTCGACGTCGTGCAGAGCACCGCGGAGCAGATTCTGTCCTTCCTGGCCAACCCGAACGTCGCCTACCTGCTGATGGCCCTCGGCATGCTCGGCATCTACGTCGAGGTGACCCACCCGGGCGGCATTTTCCCGGGCGTCGTCGGCGTCATCGCGATGCTGCTCGCCCTGTACTCGCTCTCCGTCCTGCCGCTCAGCTGGGCCGGCGTGGCACTCATCGCCGTCGGTCTGCTGCTGTTCGTGTTGGAGGTCAAGGTGACGAGCTTCGGGCTGCTCACCGTGGGCGGCGTGATCTGCTTCGTGCTCGGCTCGCTGATGCTGTTCGACGGGCCGATCCCCGACATGCGGGTCAGCCTCGGGGTCGTACTGCCGACCGCGTTCGTCATCGCGGTCGCGGTGGTCTTCCTGCTCGGCCGGGTGATCCGCGCCCACCGTCACCAGGTCATGACCGGCACGGCCGGTCTGGTCGGCGAGATCGGCACCGCCCTGAGCGCCGTCACGTCGAACGGAAAGGTGTTGGTGCACGGCGAGTACTGGGACGCACGTTCGACCGGCGAGCCGATCGCCAAGGGCTCGAAGGTCCGCATCGAGAAGGTCGGCGACAGGCGAATCGACGTGTCGCTGTCGGAGCCGCCGGAGGCTCCGGTTGAAGGGAGTTCATGATGGGTTTCATCGGATCCGGTCTCGGGCTGGCCGTCTTCTTCGGTCTGTTCGTCGTTTTCAAGTGGATCAACATCCTCAACGAGTACGAGCGGGGCGTCATCTTCCGCCTCGGACGCGTACTGCCGGAAGCCAAGGGTCCCGGTTTCGTCTTCGTCTTCTGGCCGATCGACCGGATGGTCAAAGTCAGCCTGCGGACGGTGGTCCACGACATCCCGCCGCAGGACGTGATCACCCGCGACAACGTCTCGGTAAAGGTCAACGCGGTGGTGTACTTCCGGGTGATGAACCCCACCAAGGCCGTCATCGAGGTCGAGAACTACGTCTACGCCACCTCGCAGCTCGCCCAGACCACCCTGCGGGCGGTTCTCGGCGAGGTCGAGCTCGATGACCTGCTGAGCAAGCGAGAAGACGTCAACGTTCGCCTCCAGGAGATCATCGACCAGCACTCGGATCCGTGGGGCGTCAAGGTCTCCATGGTCGAGGTCAAGCACGTCGATCTCCCGCCCGACATGCAGCGCGCCATCGCCAAGCAGGCCGAGGCCGAGCGCGAGAAGCGGGCCAAGATCATCCACGCGGGTGGAGAGTTCGAGGCGTCGAAGAAGCTCGCCGAGGCTGCCGACGTCATCTCCGTCAATCCGGTCACGATCCAGCTCCGCTACCTCCAGACCTTGACCGAGATCTCCACCGAGAACGCCTCCACCATCGTGTTTCCGGTCCCGATCAAGATGCTCGAAGGGTTGTTCGACGCGGCGAAGAAGACGGACTGAGGAACGCTCATACGCCGGGACCTTCTCGTGTCGGCGGGAGAATGGGATCGAGGATGGGACGCAGTTACTACGTGATCGAGCTCAGCGCGCGGTGGTTGACCGTTCTGTTGATCGCTCTGGCGCTGCTCATGGTGCTCGCGTTCGGGCTCGGGTTCGGCGCGGCCCGTTCGGTGACGTCGACCGAGGCGCCACCGGCGGCGAGCCCGACCCCGACGCCGCTCGTGACCACCGAGATCCTACCCGACCCGACGGCGCCGGTGGCGTCGCCGACCAGGGGCGCACCGAGCGCGACGCCCCGGCCCGCGCCACCAGCGCCCGAGCCTCCGACGCCGGTCCCGGCGACCCCGACGCCGCGGCCCGCGCCGAAGCCGACCACCGCGGCCGCCAGCGGGTTCTACGTTCAGGTCATCGCGTCGGCACGACGGTCGACCATCGACGAGGCTCGCGACACGCTCGACGGCCTCGGGTTCGACCGCGACCACCAGCAGATCGTCGAGAGCGAGGTCGCCGACGGAAACGAGCTGTTCAAACTCCGTGTCGGCCCGTTCCCGGACCGCGACTCGGCCGACCGCGTCGTCAAGCGAATGCGCGCCGCCGACTTTCCCGATGCCTGGGTCGTGGTGCCGTGACGAGGAGCATGGTGTGAGCTTCGGTGGTCAAGTGCCCGCGCCGATCCTCCCCGACTGGATCCGTGCCCGCAAGGTGAACCTCGGCGAGCTGCACGGTGTCAAGAAGCGGATGCGGGCGGGCGGTCTGCACACGGTGTGCGAGGAAGCGCGCTGTCCCAACCGGACCGAGTGCTTCTCACGCGGCACCGCCACCTTCCTGATCAACGGCCGGGTGTGCACGCGGAGCTGCGCCTACTGCTCGATCGCCCACGGCCGCCCCGGTCCGGTCGATCCCGACGAGCCGCGCCAGCTTGCCGACACCGCGCGGCGGATGGGTCTGGAGCACGTCGTGATCACCGCCGTCGATCGCGACGACCTGCCCGACGGCGGCGCCGCCGGATTCGTCGACGCGATTCTGGCCCTGCGCGAGCTCGATCCGGCGCCGGCGATCGAGGTGCTGACGCCCGACTTTCGCGGCGACCTCGACCAGGTCGACCGAATCGTCGCCGCCGGACCCGAGGTCTTCAACCACAATGTCGAGACCGTTCCGCGCCTGTACCCCGCGATGCGCCGCTCGGGCCGCTACGAGTGGGCGCTCGAGGTGCTGCGGCGGGTCGCCGAGACCGCGCCCGGAATGATCCGGAAGTCCGGCCTGATGGTCGGGCTCGGCGAGACCGAGGACGAGGTGGGCGTGGTTCTCGACGACCTCGCGGCAGCCGGCTGCCAGGTGGTGACCATCGGTCAGTACCTCCAGCCGACCGGCAACCAGGTCGAGGTCGAGCGCTTCTGGACTCCGGCCGAGTTCGCCGAGCTCGAGGGGCTCGGCCGGGCCAAGGGCCTCGAGATCTTCGCCGGGCCGTTCGTGCGCTCTTCGTACCGGGCCGAAGAGGCGTACCTCAGAGTCGTCGGGTCCTGAACCGAGTTCAGACTCCGAAAACAGCGACGGCTCGGTCCGACCGAGCCGTCGCTGTTTTCGGAGAGTTATACTCCGCGGAATGACGTGTGGTTACTTCATCACCTTCGAGGGCGGCGAGGGGACCGGCAAGACGACCCAGATCCGGCGCCTTGCCGCACACCTCGAGACCCTCGGCCACACGGTCGTCGTCACCCGGGAGCCGGGCGGCACGCCGGTCGCCGAAGCGGCGCGGCGGGTCCTCCTCGACCCCGAGCTCGAGCCCGACGGGCTGACCGAGCTGTTTCTGCTCGAGGCGGCGCGTCGGGACCACGTCGAGCGGGTCGTCGTGCCGGCGCTGGAGCGTGGCGAGGTGGTGATCTCGGATCGTTTCGCCGACTCGTCGACCGTCTATCAGGGCATGGTGCGCGGTCTGGGAGAGGAGCTCGTCATCCAGCTCAACCGGCTCGCGACGAGCGATCTGGAGCCCGATCTGACCGTGGTCTTCGATCTCGATCCCGAGCACGGTGTCGGTCGCGCCCGGTCGCGCAACGCCGACGGCGGCAGCGTCGAGAGCCGGCTCGACGACGAGCCGGTCGAGTTTCACCGGCGGGTCCGCGACGGCTTCGTCCGACTCGCCGACCTGTTTCCCGACCGGGTCCGCGTGATCGACGCCTCCGGCGATCCCGACGAGGTCTTCCAGCGGCTGCTCGCTGTGCTGCCGGCGGCACTTCGATGAGCGACGAGCGGGCGACCTGGTGGAGCGGCGCGGAGCTTGACCGCAGCCGGTGGGGACCGTTGGTCGAGCCGGTCCTTCGGCGGATCGCCACCGCCGTCGAGCGCGACCGTCTGCCGCACGCCCTGTTGTTGGTCGGGCCGCGCGGTCTCGGTCGCGAGCTCGCCGCGGTCGAAGCGGCGGCGATGCTGGCCTGCTCGAATGCGACCGAGCCGTGGTCGGACAGCCCGTGCGCCGCGCGGGTTCGCGGCGGCATCCACCCCGACGTCGTGGCAATCCTGCCCGAGGGGGCCAGGCAGATCATCAAGATCGATCCCATCCGCCACGAGGTGGTCGAGGTGGTCGGAGCACGCCCGTATGAGGGACGGCGGCGGGTCTGGATCCTCGACGGTGTCGAGGCCGAGCACCTGCCCGGACCGTCGGCCAACGCGTTCCTCAAGACCCTCGAGGAGCCGCCCGCCCACGTGGTGTTTCTCCTGCTCGCGGCCAACCCGACGGCGGTTCTGCCGACGATCCGGTCGCGCTGCCAGCAGCTCGCCCTGCCCGGTGCGGCCGCCCTGTCGGAGGCCGCCGGCGCCGGTGACGTGCCGCTCGAGCTGGCCGGGACCGTGCTTGCTGGCGCCGAGCTTGGCGGGCTGCTGGCCGATGTGCGCGGCGCCTTCGACGACGCCCTGGCCGGCGAGCCGATGCGGCTGCTCCGGCTGCCTTACCTCGGATCGGACGGCGTCGACCGCTTCGAGGTGATCGCGTCGGTGGTGACCGAGCTGGCGGCGTCGTCCGACGGCCACGACCGGGGTGAGGGTCTGATCCGATTGGCGGCCGACCTGCTCGCCACCGGACGCCGCTGCCGGGCCCTGAACCTCGGCGCCGACCGCCAGCTCGCCGCCTGCCTGCTGCGGTGGTACGGGGAGGTGAGTGAAGAGCAAAGAGTGAAGGGTGAGGAGTAACGGGTCGAGGACCGCAAATGAGTTGCGGCGACGGATCCCCACTCCTGACTCTTCACTCCTGACTCTTCACCCCTCGCTCCGACTACAATGCCCGCCAGCGCGAGTGAGGAGATCCGATGACCGAAACCACCCTTCCATGGCTGCTGTTCATCGTCTACGCGGTCGCCATCGTCGGCCTCGCCGTGTGGAACCGGCGCAAGGCGAAGGACATGCAGAGCTTTTCGGTCGGCAGCCGCAGCCTGCCGCCCGTCTTCGTCGGCCTGTCCCTGGCCGCCAACATGACCTCGGTGGCGACCTTCGTCATCAATCCGGGCCTGGTCCACGCCTACGGCTGGTCGGGGATCGTCGGCTACGGTCTCGCCGCACCGGCCGGGATCTTCCTCGGCCTGATCGTGACGACCAAGAAGTTCCGCCAGATCGGCGACCGGTTCACCGCGCTGACCGTGCCGCAGTGGCTCGGTGAGCGCTACGGCGACCGGCGCCTGACCGTGCTCTTCGCGTTCGCCAGCCTGCTCCAGATCAGCTTCCTCGTGCTCATCGTCACCGCCCTGGTGCTGGTGCTCATGAGCGTGCTCCAGATCGGCATGTGGCCGTCGCTGCTCATCGTCGTGGTGCTCGCCTTCACGTCGATCCTGCTCGGCGGCGCCAGCCTGCACGTCGTGTCCAACAGCGTCCAGGCGATGACCATGCTCGCGGTCGCGGTGCTGCTGGTGGCGTCCGGATTCGAGGTGTTTTCAGGCGGGCTCGGGAGCTTCTTCGACCGGCTCAATCAGGTGGCGCCGTTCTACGGCAGCGTCACCAACCCGACCAGCCTGCTGTTCCGCGACCTGTTCGAGGTGGTGGTCGCCAACTTCTGCATCGGCGTCGCCATCATCATGCAGCCGCACATCATCTCGAAGTCGCTCTATCTCCGCACCGAGCGAGACGTCAACATCTACCTCGTGACCGCCATGATCGCCGGCACCGTGTTCACCACGGTGCTGCTGGTCGGTCTCTACGCCCGGTTGGAGCTCGGCGCCGATCTCGCGCCCGATCGCGTGGTGGCGACCTACATCGCCACCGAGTTCGCCCCGCCGCTGCGCGCCCTGATCATGCTCGGCGTCCTGGCTGCCGGGTTCTCCACCCTCGAGGGCGTGATCCTCGCCCTGTCGACGATCTTCGCCAACGACCTGTGGGCCAACCTCGCGCGGGCCGCCGGCGTCACCGACGAGGCGGTCCGGGCCAGGCTGTTGACGGTGGGAAAGGTCTTCCTCATCGTTCTGGCGCCGGTGACGCTGGCGCTCGCGTGGCGCCAGATCGTCGCGCCCTCGCTGTCAGTGGCGATCTTCGCCCAGAACGGCGTCTACGGGCTGTTCTCGGCGACCTTCGCGCCGGTCGTCTTCGGGCTGTTCTCGCGCCGGGCGACCGCCGGGCTCGCGGCCGCAGCAGCGATCGCCGCGCTCACGGTGCACTTCGGCATGTACTACGGCGGCATCACGGTGTACCACAACAATCCCGCAGTCCCCGCGACCTGCGCCCTGGTGACCAGCACCCTGATCATGACGATCGGAGTCCTTTTCAGCAGCAGCAAGAGGTGACGAACCCAATCCGTCTCAAACACGAAGACACGAAGACTCGAAGAGAAGAACAATCGACACCAGCCATCCACGAAACCCGACCGCGTCGATTTCAAGGGTGATCTTCCACCGGAGTTGTGCCTTTGTGCCTTTGTGTCTTGGTGTTTGCGATGGGTTTTCGGCGTCGCCGCGGAATGAGGTTGAGAGCCTGCTTGGTTAAACGTGGCACGAGCTTCGCACGGTTCTTACACGAATGGAGATGTGCATGCAGCCCCGCCGCTTCGTCATGGTCGCCGTCATCGTCCTCGTCGCCGTCGCCCTGCCGGCCGCGGCCGGCGAGGCTCGCCGGATCGTGGCGGTCGGCGACGTGCACGGTGAGATCGACGGGTTCACGGCCATCCTCCAGGAGACCGGGCTGATCGACGACCGCGGCCGTTGGACCGGCGGTGACGCGACGCTGATCCAGATGGGCGATGTATTTGACCGGGGTCTCCGGGTCCGCGAGGTGCTCGATCTGCTCATGCGCCTGCAGCAGGAGGCGTCGGCGGCCGGCGGCCGGGTCGAGATGATCCTCGGCAACCACGAGGCGATGAACCTGACCGGGTTCTTCCGCGACGCCGACCCCCAGATCTACTCGACCTTCGCCGACGCGAAGTCCGAGAAGCGTCGCGACAAGCTGTGGTCCGCGGTCAAGAAGTACCGCAAGCTCCGGGACCTGCCGGTCGACGGTGCGGCGCAGGAAGCGTGGCGCGCCGAGCACCCGCTCGGCTGGGTCGAGTACGTCGAGGCGATCGGCCCGAAGGGTCGGTACGGCGAGTGGCTGCGCGAGCGACCGGTGGCGGTCATGATCGACGGTGTGCTCTTCATTCACGGCGGCATTGGGCCGACCTTCGCCGGGATGTCGGTCGAGACGATGAACGACACCGTGACGTCCGAGCTGAAGGTCTTCGACCGCGCCCGCAGCTACCTGGTGGCGGTCGGCATCCTGCCCGAGACCGCCGGCGTCGTCGAGGTCGGCTACGCGGTCCACGGGATCCTGGTCGAGGCCGACAAGGAGGACTCGACCGACATCATCCGCCAGTACGCCGACCAGGTGCGCGATGTCGCCGACATCGACTCGTGGCTGCTGATGTCGCCCGACGGCCCGCTCTGGTTCCGCGGCGCGGCGCACTGGGACGAGGCGGAGCGCGGCGCCGAGATGGCGGCGCTGCTCGACGGCGTCGGCGCCCGCCGGATGGTGGTCGGCCACACGCCGGCGCAGGACGGCACCATCCACATCCGCTTCGACGACCGGGTCATCCTGATCGACACCGGCATGCTGTCGAGCTACTACACCGGCGGTCGACCGTCGGCGCTCGACATCGCCGACGGGACCTTCACCGCGGTCTACCTCGGCGAGCGCGATGTGCTCATCGGCGACGAGGAGCTCGACAAGGCGGCCGAGCTGCGACCGATCGGAACCCGCCGCGAGGGAGTCGTCGCCGCCCGCTGAGCCGCGCCGGCGGGTCCGCACATCTTCCGCACATTTTTTTTATGACTCTCCGGTCTCCAGGACCCACCCTGAGGGGGAATGAATGGAGAAGGGAGTGGGTCATGAGACGAATCAGGAGGTTGGCGTGCGTCGGTCTTGTCCTGGCTTTTCCGCTGGTGGGAGCGGCGCAGACCGAGTGGGTGGCTGATCCGGCGAACCCGGTGCTCATTGGGCCCGGTGA